>NZ_JANIAG010000049.1:0-32670 GCF_028682155.1 Pseudomonas sp. 39004 | reverse complement strand
TCGCGGGCCACCCGATAGACTTCGCCAACCCGCCCCGGCGCGGCGCAGGCCTGGTCCAGCGCGGCGTCATCGATGGGCAGGCTGTGCAGGCGTTCGCCGCCGAGCAGTACGCTGTGCAATTCGAGCACGTGATCACGGGTCTTGCCGTAGGTACAGCTGCCCTGGCCGCTGGCGTCGGTGTTGATCATGCCGCCGACGGTGGCGCGGTTGGAGGTGGACAGTTCAGGCGCGAAGAACAGCCCGTGCGGCTTGAGCGCGGCGTTGAGCTGGTCCTTGACCACACCGGCCTGGACCCGCACCCAGCGCTGCTCGACGTTGATTTCGAGGATGCTGTTCATGTGCCGCGACAGGTCGACCACGATGCCGTCGGTCAGCGACTGGCCGTTGGTGCCGGTACCGCCGCCACGCGGGGTCAGCTTGACCTGGGCAAAGCGCGCGTCGCCCATCAGCGCGGCGACCCGCGCCACGTCATCGGCGTCACGCGGGAACACCGCCGCCTGGGGCAGGCGCTGGTAAATCGAGTTGTCGGTGGCCAGCACCGTTCGGGTAGCGTAATCGGCACTGATGTGGCCACGGAAGCCACTGTTGCGCAGGGCTTCGAGGAATTCTGGGTAGTTCGCGGACGGTGCACTGGTCGGCAGCTGGGCGATCATCGAAGGATGGCCTCTTGATATGGGCTAATTCACGGAAATCCTGTCACGCCGGCATGAGTCGTTTCACACCTGATGACGAATAGGCCAATGTTCCTGTACTTTCGCGCCAGGGGCAAACGGATAATCCTGCCGCTATCGATGACTTTTATGAATGAATTACCGCCACCTGACACCGTCCATGTCACTGCTGCTGGCATTCGAAGCCGCCGCGCGGCATGAAAGCTACACCCGCGCCGCCGCCGAACTGTCACTGACCCAGAGCGCCGTCAGCCGCCAGGTGCAGGCGCTGGAGCAGCAATTGGGGCTGACGCTGTTTCGCCGCGAGGGCCGCCAGGTGCAGTTGACTGACGTCGGCCGGCTGTACCAGCGCGAGCTGAGCGAAGCATTGGGGCGCATCCGCAGCGCCACGCTGCAGGCGCTGGCCTACCAGTCGGGCGTCGGCACGCTGCGCCTGGCCACCCTGCCCACCTTCGGCTCGAAATGGTTGCTGCCGCGGCTGCATGCGTTCTACAGCGCCCACCCCGGCATGCTGGTGCATATCCATTCTCGGATCGAAGCGATCAACTTCGACACCAGCGAGATCGACGCGGCCATCGGGGTGGCGAGCCACGACCTGCCGGGGCTGATCTGCCACCGCCTGCATGCCGAGGAACTGCTGGTGATCCTGCCGCCAGAGGCAGCCGCCGACCCGCATGGCTGGAGCCCCGCCCGGGTCAGCGAGGAAGTACTGCTCAATGTCGCCAACAACCCGCATGCCTGGGGCGAGTGGTTCTCGCATCACCAGCTGCCGCACCGGGCGATGCGCCTGGGGCCGAGTTTCGAGCTGACCTCACACTTGATCCAGGCGGTGCGGGCCGGCATCGGCATCGGCCTGGTGCCGCGGATTCTGGTGCAAGAGGAGCTGGCCAAGGGCGAGCTGTTCAGCCCCGGCGCAGCATTTGCCAGCCAGCGCAGCTATTACCTGATCTACCCGCCGCGCAATGAAGCGCTGCCGTCGCTGCGGGCGTTTCGCAGCTGGTTGCTCGAGCAGATCTGAGTTTTTGACTGCTTTAGTGGCAACAAAAAACCCGATGCCAGTGACCTGACATCGGGTTTGCGTTATCGCCTGCAGCGCTTACTTGGCAACAGTACCGGCAGCGGTGCCATTGGCCTGTGCATCACGCTTGGGCTTGAGGATGTAGAAGATGAACATCACCAGCAACCACACCGGAATCGCATACACCGAAATATTGATACCCGGAATCTGCAGCATGATGCCGAGGATCAGCACCACGAACGCCAGGCAGATGTAGTTGCCGTAGGGGTACCACAGCGCCTTGAACAGCGGCTTCTGGCCAGTGCGGTCGAGGTGCTGGCGGAATTTGAGGTGCGAGTAGCTGATCATCGCCCAGTTGATCACCAAGGTCGCCACGACCAGCGACATCAACAGCTCCAGCGCATTCTGCGGAATGAAGTAGTTGAGCAGCACTGCAATCAGGGTCACCGCAGCCGACACCAGGATCGACCGCACCGGCACACCGCGCTTGTCGACCTTCGCCAGGGCCGCCGGGGCGTCACCTTGCTCGGCCATGCCCAGCAGCATGCGGGCGTTGCAGTAGGTACCGCTGTTGTACACCGACAGCGCTGCGGTCAGGACCACGAAGTTCAGCAGGTGGGCGGCCACATCGCTACCCAGCAGGGAGAACACCTGAACGAACGGGCTGCTGCCGTAGCTGCCGCCAGAGGCGTCGATGCTGGCGACCAGGTTGTCCCACGGGGTCAGCGACAGCAGCACGACCAGCGCACCGATGTAGAAGATCAGGATGCGGTAGATGACCTGGTTGATGGCCTTGGGAATCACGGTCCTCGGCTTGTCGGCCTCGGCTGCGGTGAAGCCGAGCATTTCCAGGCCACCGAAGGAGAACATGATGAATGCCAACGCCATCACCAGGCCGCTGACGCCATGCGGGAAGAAGCCGCCGTGCGCCCACAGGTTGGTGACCGAAGCCTCGGGGCCACCGCTACCGCTGGTCAGCAGGTACGCGCCCAGGCCGATCATGCCGACGATGGCCACGACCTTGATGATGGCGAACCAGAATTCTGCCTCGCCGAAGACCTTCACGTTCATCAGGTTGATGAAGTTGATCAGCAGGAAGAAGCCCGCCGCCGTGACCCAGGTCGGGATCTCCGGCCACCAGTAGTGGATGTACTTGCCGACCGCCGTCAGCTCCGACATGCCCACCAGGATGTACAGCACCCAGCAGTTCCAGCCCGACATGAAGCCGGCGAAACCGCCCCAGTACTTGTGGGCAAAGTGGCTGAACGAACCGGCCACCGGCTCTTCAACGATCATCTCGCCCAGCTGGCGCATGATCATGAAGGCGATGAAGCCGCAGATGGCATAGCCAAGAATCATCGACGGGCCGGCGGATTTCATCACGCCTGCCGAACCCAGGAACAGGCCGGTACCAATCGCTCCGCCGAGGGCGATCAACTGGATATGGCGGTTCTTCAGGCCCCGCTTTAGCTCGCCTGAATGCATGTTTTGTCCACTCATGAACGAAGTCACCTGCATTGTTTTTATCTGTGACGAAATCGGACCCACCGCGCTCGTGGCGCAGCGGAATGGGCAAGGTGGTTACCTTGGGTTTCTTGAACGCGGGCGCCGCCAGGGCGGGTCAGCCGGGTGTGATCAAGAGTGCGCGGTACGCAAGAGGGTCACAGGTAAAACGCGGCGCACTGTATACCCCTGCAAGCGCGCAGGCGTCAACGCGTTGCGTCATTTCCCCGGGGAAAAACGCAGCGTTCCTGTGGTGAAAGCCTTGAAAGGCGAAGTGATCGGCGTACATGGCGCCTCCATTTGTTGTTTTGTCAGCACGCCTCTCTGGGCGGGCTTTTGCACACGGCAATGGCTGCTATATCAGCGTGCGGCGGGGGTTTGGGCAATAGGGGGAGCGAGCGACAGGGGTGCCTCGCCGCGCGGGGTGCGGCAAGTTATGTTTACACATGTAGGGGAAATCTGAATTCAGGGCGTATTTTGCCTGCATCCGTATAAATTTCTTTACGGAGCGGTTTGAAAACTTGCCAGTCGTCAGAAAAATTCTTTTTGTTCAATATCTTGGTAACAGCCTAAGGTGCCACCGCTGAATCCAAAGCAAAAAAAACCAGCCCGGAGGCTGGTTCTTATCTAGCGCTGCAGATCAACCGCGCGGCTTGCCGCGACCACGGCCTGCCGGCTTGTCGCCGTCTGGCTTGGCGGTACGCTTGCGCATCTCGCTCGGGCGCTCGGCCACCGCGCTGCCACGGTTGCCTTTACGCGCGTCGTCACGCGACTGGCGCGCAGGGCGCTCACCGGTGGTGTCACGCGGTTGGCGGGCTGGGCGCTCACCAGCGCTGTCACGCGGTTGGCGGGCTGGGCGCTCGGCAGCCCCTTCGCTGGCAGGGCGCAGGTTGCGCACGCGCTCGCCACGGCCCATCGGACGGCTCGACTTGCGCTGCATGCGCTCCATCTTGTCCTTGGCCTTGAGGTTCAAGGTCGGCAGCGCAACTGGCTGCAGGCCCACTTCAGCGGCCAGGATGTCGATTTCACCCTGGGTCATTTCGCGCCAGCGGCCCATCGGCAGGTCGGAGTTGAGGAACACCGGGCCGAAGCGCACGCGCTTCAGGCGGCTGACCACCATGCCCTGCGACTCCCACAGGCGACGCACTTCACGGTTACGGCCTTCCATCACCACGCAGTGGTACCAGTGGTTGAAGCCTTCGCCGCCCGGTGCCTTCTGGATGTCGGTGAACTTGGCCGGGCCGTCTTCGAGCATCACGCCAGCCTTGAGGCGATCGAGCATCTCGTCGTCGACCTCGCCACGCACACGTACCGCGTACTCACGGTCCATCTCGTAGGAAGGGTGCATCAGGCGGTTGGCCAACTCACCGTCGGTGGTGAACAGCAACAGGCCGGTGGTGTTGATGTCCAGGCGGCCGATGTTGATCCAGCGCCCTTCTTTCGGCCGCGGCAGGCGGTCGAACACCGTCGGGCGGCCTTCCGGGTCGTCACGGGTGCAGATCTCGCCGTCGGGCTTGTTGTACATGATCACCCGGCGGGTGGCCTCGGCGGCTTCTTCGCGCTTGATCAGCTTGCCATCGACAGCGATGGCGTCGTGCAGGTCGACGCGCTGGCCGAGGGTGGCGGCCACGCCATTGACCTTGATGCGGCCCTGGCTGATCCAGGCCTCGACGTCACGGCGCGAACCGACGCCAATGCGCGCCAGTACTTTCTGCAGCTTCTCGCCGGATGGAGGGGTAATTTCGGTATTTTGCAGGTCTTGCTCACTCATCTGGGCACCTCCCGGTGTAGGAATGAAAAAGGGGTCTTGGCGACGAACGCGCCAAAGGGCCGCGCATCATACGCGGTTCGTATCAGGAACGCACTCGAGCGTAGTGGGTTTTGCGGGGGCCGGCAGGGTTTTCTGCCCAGTGGTTTTGCGCTGTTAGTGCGGGGCTCAGGTCTGCAACTTGCCCTCGTCCTCTAGTGAAGCCTCGGGTTCAACCACGTCCTCTGCTTCACGCAAATCATCGAAATCGGTCTTCAGCCCCTCTTCCATCGCATCCAGCTCCACCAGCAGGCTGCGGAAGCTGGTCTCATCCTTCGGCGCCTCTGCCTCGGCTTCGCCCTCGCCAAGGCTGGCATCGGCCAGCGCCTGCAGGTGCGCAGGCACCGGCGCGTCATCCGGGTCGAGCAACGGCTCCGGCTCCATCTCGCGCAGTTCGGCCAATGCCGGCAGCTCCTCAAGGCTCTTGAGGTTGAAGTGGTCGAGAAATGCCTTGGTGGTGGCGAACATCGCCGGCCGCCCCGGCACTTCGCGATAACCCACGATGCGAATCCACTCGCGCTCCATCAAGGTCTTGATGATATTGCTGTTCACCGCCACGCCGCGCACGTCCTCGATCTCGCCACGGGTGATGGGCTGGCGGTAGGCAATCAGCGCCATGGTTTCGAGCAGCGCACGGGAATAGCGCTGCGGCCGCTCCTCCCACAGGCGCCCAACCCACGGAGCAAAGGTTTCGCGGATCTGCAGGCGATAGCCGGTGGCAACTTCCTTGAGTTCGAAGGCACGCCCGCTGCAGGACTTGCCGAGCACTTCCAGGGCCTTCTTGAACACTTTGGGCTCCGGGCGCTCGGCCACCTCGAACAGCTCGTACAAGCGCTCAAGGGATTGCGGCTTGCCCGAAGCGAGCAAAAAAGCTTCGATCAGCGACGCCAGGTCGCGGGGTTCATTCAGGTTCATCAGGTTCTTCAACAAACTCGGCGCGAAGCCGGACGTGGATCGCGGCGAAAGGCTCATTCTGCACCAGCTCGACCAGCGATTCCTTCACCAGCTCAAGAATCGCCATGAACGTCACCACCACGCCCAACTTGCCCTCTTCTGCGCCGAACAGCTCGACGAAGGGCACGAAGGCCCCGCCCTTGAGGCGTTCGAGCACTTGGCTCATGCGCTCACGGGTAGACAGCGTTTCGCGGGTGATCTGGTGGCTTTCGAACAGGTCATTGCGGCGCATCACCTCGGCCATCGATACCAGCAGCTCCTCCAGGCTGACCTGGGGCAGCAGCTTGCGCACTTTGGCCTGCGGTGCTTCCAGGCGCGGCACGACAATGTCGCGGCCCACCCGTGGCAGCGTATCGATCCCTTCTGCAGCGGCCTTGAAGCGCTCGTACTCCTGCAAGCGGCGGATCAGCTCGGCGCGCGGGTCGCCCTCTTCCTCCTCGATCTCGGCCGAACGGGGCAGCAACATGCGCGACTTGATCTCGGCCAGCATGGCCGCCATGACCAGGTACTCGGCTGCCAGCTCCAGGCGCACGCTCTTCATCAGCTCGACATAGCCCATGTACTGGCGGGTGATCTCCGCCACCGGGATGTCGAGGATATCGATGTTCTGCTTGCGGATCAGGTACAGCAGCAAGTCCAGCGGGCCTTCGAACGCCTCGAGAATGACTTCAAGCGCATCCGGCGGGATGTACAGGTCTACCGGCATCTCGGTCAGGGCTTCGCCATAGACCAAGGCCAGTTGCAACTGTTGAGGCGACTCGGCCTCCTCGGCCGGCGCCTCGGGCGCTTCAACCTGGCTCAAGCGTTGACCATGAATGGCGTGGGGTCGCCACAACCTTCACGGATCAGCTCGGGCTCGTCGCCGGACAGGTCGATGATGGTCGATGCCTTGAGATCACCGAAACCGCCGTCGATCACCAGATCCACATGATGCTCCAACCGCTCACGGATCTCGTGGGGGTCGGTCATCGGCTGGTCGTGGCCCGGCAGGATGAGGCTGACACTCATCAATGGCTCGCCCAGTTCGGCCAGCAGCGCCAGGGTGATGGCGTGGTCGGGCACGCGCAGGCCGATGGTGCGGCGTTTCTCGTGCAGCAGCAGGCGCGGCACTTCACGGGTGCCGTTGAGAATGAAGGTATACGGCCCCGGCACATGCGCCTTGAGCAGGCGGAAGGTACCGGTGTCGACCTTGGCATACAGCCCCAGTTGCGACATGTCGCAGCACATCAGGGTGAAGTTGTGGGTCTTGTCCAGGCCACGCAGGCGCCGTACGCGCTCCACCGCGCCCTTGTCGCCAATCTGACAACCCAGCGCATAGGCCGAGTCGGTCGGATAGACCACCACCCCGCCCTCGCGGATGATCTCCACCGCCTGGCGGATCAGCCGCTGCTGCGGATTCTCCGGATGTATCTGGAAAAATTGGCTCACGTAGTCTTCCTGTTCATACCGCCAAAGGCTGTTCATGGCTGAATCGGCGCCACAGAGGTGGCAGGTCCTCGGGCAAAGGCCGGTAGGCACCGATTTCGCCCCAGGTGCCGGGGCCGTGGAAGTCACTGCCAGCGCTTGCCAGCAGGCCGAACTCACGGGTGAGGATGGACATCGTGCCCACCTGCTCGGCCGGCATCATCCCGTTAACCACCTCAAGCGCCTGCCCGCCTGCCTGAATATAGTCGGCAATCAGCCGTCTGCGCTTGCTGCGGGTCAGATCGTAATGCATCGGATGCGCCAGGCTTACCCAAGCGTTGGACTGGCGCAGCGTGGCAACGGTTTCATCCAGGGTCGGCCAGTGCTGCTTGACGTCACCCAGCTTGCCGGCGCCCAGCCACTTGCGGAACGCTTCGCCGCGGTCCTTGACGTGGCCGGCACGCACCAGAAACTCGGCAAAGTGCGGGCGCGCCGGGGCGTTGCCGCTGTCGCCCAGTGCTTGCTGCACGGCCCTGGCCCCCTCAAGCGCGCCGGGCATGCCCTTGGCCGCCAGCCGTTTGTCGATTTCCTCGGCACGCAGCCAGCGGCCACGGTGCAGGGCTTCGATGGCTTCGAGCAACGGCGGTGCGTCGAGGGGGAAGTCATACCCCAGCACATGGATGGTCGCCCCACCCCAGGTGCACGACAGCTCTACCCCGCTGACCCAGTGCATGCCGCGCTCGCGGCAGGCCTGGCGCGCTTCGGCCAGCCCTTCGAGGGTGTCGTGGTCGGTGAGTGCCAGCGTTTGCACCCCGTGCTCATGGGCCCGGGCGACCAGGACCGTGGGCGACAGGGCGCCGTCGGAGGCCGTGCTGTGACAGTGCAGATCAACATTCATGGAGGAGCGCTTTCGCTGGAATCGATGTTTGTTATTATGCCGTCACATCCCGATTCTGGCTGCCATTGTGAAACAATTCATCGATTTCATCCCGTTGCTACTGTTCTTCATCGTTTACAAGCTCGACCCGCGGCCCCTGGAGGTTGCCGGCCACAGCTTCGAATTCGGCGGTATCTACAGTGCCACGGCCATGCTCATCGTCAGCTCCCTGGTGGTCTACGGTGCCCTGTTCCTGCGCCAGCGCAAGCTGGAAAAGGGCCAATGGCTGACCCTGATCGCCTGCCTGGTGTTCGGCGGCCTGACCCTGACCTTCCACAGCGAAACCTTCCTCAAATGGAAAGCGCCGGTGGTCAACTGGCTGTTCGCCCTGGCCTTCGCCGGCAGCCACTTCATCGGCGACCGGGTGCTGATCAAGCGCATCATGGGCCACGCGCTGACCCTGCCCGATGCCATCTGGGCCCGCCTGAACCTGGCCTGGATCTGCTTCTTCCTGGTCTGCGGTGCGGCCAACCTGTTCGTCGCCTTTACCTTCCAGGCCTTCTGGGTCGACTTCAAGGTGTTCGGCAGCCTGGGCATGACCGTGATATTCCTGGTGGCCCAAGGTGTGTACCTGTCGCGCCACCTGCACGACGACCCCTCTACCTCCAAACCCAAGGATTGACATGCTCTACGCCATCATCGCCAGCGACGTCGCAAACTCCCTGGAAAAGCGCCTGGCTGCCCGCCCGGCGCACATCGAGCGCCTGCAGCAGCTCAAGGCCGAAGGCCGCGTGGTGCTGGCCGGTCCACACCCGGCCATCGACAGCAACGACCCGGGTGAAGCCGGTTTCAGCGGCAGCCTGATCGTGGCCGAGTTCGACTCCCTGGCTGCGGCGCAGGCCTGGGCCGATGCCGACCCGTATATTGCTGCGGGCGTGTACGACAACGTCATCGTCAAACCCTTCAAGCAAGTCCTGCCTTGACCCGACACCGCGCGGCCCTTTTCGCGGGTAAACCCGCACCCACAGGGCCGCGCGGTGCTGGCGGTTATACGCTTGCCATCAGTCTGCGGTATCTTTGCCACTGGCGGGCCGAATACTCGCCGTCAATGGTTGAATTGAGTGAGTCATGAGCGAGCTGTTACTGATTGATGATGACCAGGAGCTGTGCGAGCTGCTCGGCAGCTGGCTGACCCAGGAAGGGTTTACCGTCCGCGCCTGCCACGATGGCCTGAGCGCACGCCAGGCCCTGGCCGAACATGCCCCGGCCGCCGTGGTGCTGGATGTGATGCTCCCAGACGGCAGCGGCCTGGAACTGCTCAAGCAATTGCGCAGCGAACATGCCGAACTGCCTGTGCTGATGCTCTCGGCACGGGGCGAACCGCTGGACCGCATCCTCGGCCTTGAGCTCGGCGCCGACGATTACCTGGCCAAACCCTGCGACCCGCGCGAGCTCACAGCCCGCCTGCGCGCCGTGTTGCGCCGCAGCCACCCGGCAGCCACCACCACCCAGGTTGAGATCGGCGACCTGATCTACAGCCCGGCACGTGGCGTGGCCAGCATCGATGGCCGCGAGATGACCCTGACCCTGTCCGAAAGCCGCATCCTCGAAGCCCTGCTGCGCCAGCCGGGCGAGCCGCTGGACAAGCAGGAACTGGCGCAGATCGGCCTGGGCCGCAAGCTGACCCTGTACGACCGCAGCCTGGACATGCACGTCAGCAACCTGCGCAAGAAGATCGGGCCGCATGCCGATGGGCGCCCGCGCATCGTTGCGCTGCGCAGCCGCGGCTATTACTACAGCCTGTGACGTGCCGGGGCCGCCTCGCAGCCCCAACACGCTTGGCAACTCATCTTTACCCAGCCTTTACCCTCCCCTGACCGCCCTTGACGGTCAGTTGCGTAGACTGTGCTCATCCGGTAACCACCGGCCTATGAAAGGAGAGACACCATGCGCAAGACCCTTATCGCCCTGATGTTCGCCGCCGCCCTGCCGACCGTGGCCATGGCCATGCCTGAAGGCGGCCCGCGTCACGACGGCCCGCATCATCGCGGTGATGCGCCTTTCGCCCAACTGGACCTGAGCCGCGACCAGCGCCAGCAGATCGGCAAGCTGATGGGCGAGCAGATGAAGCAACGCCGCGACATCACCGAGCGCTACCTGTCCAAGCTGCCGGCGGCCGACCAGAAGGCCATGAAGGACGAACTCAAGGCCAGCCGCGACAAGACCGACAGCCAGGTCCGCGGCCTGCTCAAGCCTGAGCAACAGAAGCAGTTCGACGAGCTGCAGAAAGAACGCGCCGCGAAGAAAGCCGAATGGCAAGAGTTCCAGGCCTGGAAAGCTGAAAAAGGCGGCAAGGCCCAGTAAGCTGTCCGCCCCACGCCCGGCCCGCACCCCTGCGGGCCGGGCTTTTCCCGTTTGCAGGAGGTGCACTTGCGTTCACTGTTCTGGCGCATCCTGGCCAGCTTCTGGCTGGCCATCACCCTGGTTGCGGGCTTGTCGATCCTGCTGGGCCACATGCTCAACCAGGACGCCTGGATCCTCAGCCGCCACCCGGGCCTCAACACCCTGGCCAGCCACTGGGCCAAGCACTATGAACAGGAAGGCCTGGACTCGGCGCAGCACTTCCTCGAACGCCGCAAGCAACGCTTCAAGATCGACGTGCAGGTGCTCGACGACAGCGGCGACGCCGTCGTGCCTGGTACCTTCCCGCGCCGCGCCGCCGCGTTCGAGGCACGCCAGCACAATGACGAGCGGCGCCTGCCGTGGCGCCGTCTGACCGAGGAATACACCAGCCCCTACAGCGGTGAGACCTACCTGCTGATCTACCGCATCCCCCACCCTGAGCTGGACGCCTGGCACCGCGAGAGCCTGCTCTGGCCGCTCAGTGCGCTGGGCATCGCCTTGGTGGTGCTGACCCTGTTCAGCCTGCTGGTGACCCTGTCCATCACCCGCCCTTTGAGCCGCCTGCGCAGCGCCGTGCACGACCTCGGCCAGACCAGCTACCAGCAAAACAGCCTGGCCCGCCTAGCCGCCCGCCGCGATGAGTTCGGGGTACTGGCCAACGACTTCAACAAGATGGGCGCCCGCCTGCAAAGCACCATCGGCAGCCAGCGCCAGTTGCTGCGCGATGTGTCTCATGAACTGCGCTCACCGCTGGCACGGCTGCGCATTGCCCTGGCATTGGCCGAGCGTGCCGAGCCCGAGCAGCGCCAGGCGCTGTGGCCTCGGCTGACCCGTGAATGCGACCGGCTCGAAGACCTGATCAGCGAAATCCTCGCCCTGGCCCGCGTCGATGCCGAGCAGGCCCACGCCGAACCGGTCGACCTCAACGCCTTGCTGGGCGGCGTGCGCAAGGATGCGTTGCTCAGCGCACCGGAGCAGGAGGTGCGGCTGCAGGCGCAAGCAGGGCTGACCTTGCAGGGTTGGCCAACGCTGATTGAGCGCGCCGTGGACAACCTGCTACGCAACGCCTTGCGCTTCAACCCGGCCGGGCAGCCGATCGAAATCAGCGCCGAACGTGAGCAGGACCGTATCGTGTTGACAGTACGCGACCATGGGCCTGGGGTGGCGGCAGAGTACCTCGCGCAGCTGGGTGAGCCGTTCTTCCGTGCGCCGGGGCAGCAAGCAGCTGGGCATGGGCTGGGGCTGGCGATTGCGCGCAAGGCGGCGGAGCGCCATGGCGGCAGCCTGGTACTGGCGAATCATCCGCAGGGCGGGTTTGTGGCCAGGCTGGAGTTGCCTGTAACGGCGGTTATGGTTTGAAATTGCCGGGGCCGCTACGCGCCCCAGCATTCTCAGCGGTTACTCACCCCAGGCACTGACGAAATCAGCAGTCTCCAGTACCGGCGCCGTACGCGGCTCGTTCACCGGCGTGCCGACATACAGGTAACCAATCAACTCCTCGTTCTCGGCCAACCCCAGCCCCTTGTGCACATGCGCGTCAAAGGCCATGTCACCGGTACGCCACACCGCGCCAACCCCCTGGGCATGCGCCGCGATCAGAATGCCATGGGCCGCACACCCCGCCGCCAGGCGCTGCTCGGACTTGGGCACCTTGAAGTGGTCCTGCAGCTTGGCGATCACCACGATCAGCAACGGCGCACGCAGCGGCATGGCGCGAGCCTTGTCCAGCGCTGCCTGGCTGGCATCGCCCTTGTTCTGCACCGCTTCGGCGAACAACTCGCCGAGCTTCTCGCGGCCCTGGCCTTCGATGGTCAGAAACCGCCACGGGCGCAGCTGGCCGTGGTCCGGTGCACGCAGTGCGGCCTGGAACAACGCCTCGCGCTGGGCATCATTGGGCGCGGGGTCGGTCAGACGTGGCACGGAAACACGGTTGAGCAATGCGTCGAGAGCCTCCATCGGCTACCCTCCTGGCAGGTGAATGTGCGGCCATTCTAGCGTTTACATCACCAGACCCATAGGTAGAATGGCGCCCTTCCGTTTCGAGTCAGAGCAGATCACATGGCGTTGCCGACCTTAAGGATCATTGGTTTCATCATCGGCATCTTTCTGATCACCCTGGCCGTCAGCATGGTCGTGCCCATGGCCACCCTGGTGATCTTCGAGCGCACCGGCGACATGCCGTCGTTCCTCTGGTCCAGCCTGATCACGTTCATCGCCGGCCTGCTCATGGTCGTCCAGGGCCGCCCCGAGCATGTGCACCTGCGCCCGCGCGACATGTACCTGCTGACCGTCAGCAGCTGGCTGGTGGTGTGCGTGTTCGCCGCCCTGCCGTTCCTGCTGACCCAGCACATCAGCTACACCGACGCCTTCTTCGAGAGCATGTCCGGCATCACCGCCACCGGCGCAACGGTGCTCAGCGGCCTGGACAGCATGTCGCCGGGGATCTTGATGTGGCGCTCGATGCTGCACTGGCTCGGCGGCATCGGCTTCATCGCCATGGCGGTCGCGATTTTGCCGCTGCTGCGCATTGGTGGCATGCGCCTGTTCCAGACCGAATCTTCGGACCGTTCCGAAAAGGTCATGCCCCGTTCGCACATGGTGGCCAAGTCGATCGTCGGCGTGTACGTCGGCTTCTCCGTACTCGGCGCGCTGGCCTTCTGGTGGGCCGGCATGCGGCCGTTCGATGCCATCAACCATGCCATGTCGGCAATTTCCACCGGCGGGTTCTCGACCTCCGACCAGTCGCTGGCAAAATGGGATATCCCTGCCGTGCACTGGGTCGCGGTGGTGGTCATGATCCTCGGCAGCCTGCCCTTCACCCTGTACGTGGCAACCCTGCGCGGCAACCGCAGGGCGTTGCTCCGCGACCAGCAGGTTCAGGGGTTGCTCGGCATGCTGGTGGTCACCTGGCTGGTGCTGGGCACCTGGTACTGGGCCACCACCAACCTGCACTGGCTGGATGCCTTGCGCCACGTAGCGCTGAACGTGACCTCGGTGGTGACCACCACCGGCTTCGCCCTGGGCGACTACAGCCTGTGGGGCAATTTCTCGCTGATGCTGTTCTTTTACCTGGGCTTCATCGGCGGCTGCTCTGGCTCGACTGCAGGCGGTATCAAGATTTTCCGCTTCCAGGTCGCCTACATCCTGCTCAAGGCCAGCCTCAACCAGTTGATCCACCCGCGTGCGGTGATCAAGCAGAAGTACAACGGGCACCGCCTCGACGAAGAAATCGTGCGTTCGATTCTGACCTTCTCGTTCTTCTTCGCGATCACCATCTGCGTGATGGCGTTGCTGCTGTCGCTGCTGGGCGTGGACTGGATGACCGCGCTGACCGGTGCTGCCGGCACGGTGTCGGGCGTAGGCCCGGGGCTGGGCGAAGTGATCGGCCCGGCCGGCAACTATGCCACGTTGCCGGACGCCGCCAAGTGGATCCTCGCCGGCGGCATGCTGCTGGGCCGCCTGGAGATCATCACGGTGCTAGTGTTGTGCATGCCGGCGTTCTGGCGTCACTGAGCCCCTCAGGCTCCGCGCCCAGACGGGCGCGGTACTCGCTGGGTGTGGCATCGAACCAGCGACGGAACGCCCGGTAGAAATTGCTCGGGTCGGCAAAGCCCAACAGGTAGGCGGTTTCCAGCAAGGTCATACCCGGCTGGGCGAGGTACTGCTCGGCGAGTTCACGACGGGTATCGTCGAGCAAGGTCTGGAAGCTGGTGCCTTCTTCTTGCAGGCGCCGCTGCAAGGTACGTTGAGACAGGTGCAGGGCCTGGGCCAAGGTTTCGCGCTTGGGCTCGCCCTGGGGCAGTATGCGGCACAGCACCTGGCGGACCCTGTGGGTCACCCTGCTTTCCGAGAAGCGCGCCAGGTACTCGCCGGCAAACCGGTCATGCAGCACCGCCATCGCCTCGTTGGCAGTCGGCAGCGGCGCCTCCATGTCGGCACGCTCGAACACCAGCGCATCGTGCGGTGCGTCGAACACCAGCGGTGAGTGGAACGCCAGCTTGTAAGGTTCGACGTTCCTGGGCTGCGGCCCCTGAACCAGCACACGTCGTGGCTGAATATCACGCCCGCTGAGCCAGGTGCACAACGCCAGCGCACACGCCAACGACGCTTCGGCGCTGTGCCGGGTTGGCGGCAGATGGTCGCCATGCACGGTCAGAACCAGCGAATAGCCCTCCGGGCCCAGGCGAAAGCTGAGGTCGGAACTTTCGGCAATGATGCGCTGGTACCGCACCAGCCGCTCGAAACCTTCGGCCAGGGTGCGGCTGGACATCAACGCATAGCCCACCACATGGAACGACGCCGGGCGCACCACCCGCGCCATGTTCAGGCCGATGGCTTCGTTGCCCGACAGCTCTACCGCCAGCTGCCAGAGCCGGGTCATGGCGTCCTGGGGGAAACGCGCGTCGGGGTCATCGAGGGCAGCGAAGTCCAGCCCTAGCTGCTTGAACATGGCCGGGCAGTCGAGCCCTTCCAGCTCGAGTGCCTTGACGATCCCTGATGCCCAGCTGGCTGACGTGGTTCTTTCACTCATGACAGGCTTCTTATGCTGACCGCTCCTGCGGTGAACCCCAAGGATACTCAATTGGCGCCTATTGTCACTGGTAGGCCCCGCCAATGACTCTAGACTCGATTCAGGCTCCACGCCGTGCATCTTATCCACAAGTATTAATCCCGGAGCACTGCCATGACCCGCACAGCGCAGTTTCGCAGTTTTGCCGAGTTCTACCCCTACTACCTGGGCGAGCACAGCAACCCCACGTGCCGCCGCCTGCACTTTGTCGGGACGAGCCTGGTAATTGCCCTGCTGGCGTACACCATCGGCAGTGGCAAATGGTTGCTGCTGCTGGCCGTGCCGCTGTTCGGCTATGGGTTTGCCTGGGTCGGGCATTTCTTTTTCGAGAAGAACCGGCCGGCGACGTTTACCTACCCGTTCTATAGCCTGATGGGTGATTTCGCCATGTTCCGCGATATTCTGCTGGGCAAGATCAGCCTGTAAATCGCCGGGGCCGCATTGCGCGCCCCATGCCGCTCAAGCCTCACGCCGATTCGCGCACCGTCGCCACCTTCTGCGCGCCCTGCGCGTGCACATCCGCCAGCCGATACAAGTGGATACTGCCATCCCAGTGCTCGATCAACGCCGTGCACGACTCCACCCAATCCCCGCAATTGAGGTACTCGACCTCCCCCACCTTGCGCATTTCGGCATGATGAATATGCCCGCAAACAACCCCATGAAAGCCTCTGCGGGTGCACTCATGGGCAATGGCAGCCTCGAAGTCACTGATGAAGTTCACCGCGCCCTTGACCTTGTGCTTGAGGTAGGCCGACAACGACCAGTAGCCATAGCCGTAACGGGCACGCCAATGGTTGAGCCAACGGTTGAGCACCAGGGTGAACTCATACGCGCGGTCCCCCAGAAACGCCAGCCAGCGGTGGTAGCGGGTAATCACATCGAACTGGTCGCCATGGATCACCAGCAGGCGTCGGCCATCGACAGTCAGGTGCTCGGCCTCGTCCACCAACTGGATATTGCCCAGCATCAGCTTGGAATAGCGGCGCAGGAATTCGTCATGGTTGCCGGTGACATAAATCACCTCGGTGCCCCGCTTGCTCATGGTCAACAGGCGTCGGATCACGTTGGTGTGGGCCTGCGGCCAATAGATGCCGCCGCGCAGCTTCCAGCCATCGATGATATCGCCCACCAGGTAGATGCGGTCGGCCTGGTAGCCCTTGAGAAACCGCGACAGATGCTCGGCCTGGCAGTCACGGGTGCCCAGATGTACATCGGATATCCATAAGGTGCGCACGCGCTGCTTGCGCGAGGGACGGGAGAGTTCGGCATGGGTCATGGGCGGGCTCCGGCGCAGTTTGCTGGAGACTGGCAGGTGCAGATGACAGTGCGGTGGCAAAACGGTTACCCGTGATGGCCTGCCGTGAATGAGGCACAATGCGCACCTGCCCTGCGAGGACGCCCCCATGACCACCGGCCCGATTCTCTCGCTGCGCCATTACCGGAACAGCCTGATTACCCACAGCCACGAACATCCGCAACTGGTGTTCGGCTTGGCTGGACGCTTGCACTTCGAGGTCCAGGGCCACGGGGCACGGGTTGATCGCCAGGGCCTGATGGTGGTGCCGGCAGGCGCACATCACACCTGCGCCAGCGATGCTGGCAGCGACTGCCTGGTGCTGGATGTGCCCGGCGAGCACTGGTTGCGTGAACAGCTGGGCGAGCATGCCGATGCCAGCCGTCGCCTGCTCGATCGCCCCGCTGCCTTGGGCCTGAATAGCCGCCAGCAGCAGCTGGTCGACTGGCTGGCGACCAGCCCCATCGACGACCCGCTGATTGCTCGGCAAGGCGCGGCGCTGCTGTTGGCCAGCCTAAACCCTTCGGCAGCTGCAAGCATCCGGCCCAGCCAGCGCCTGCCTTATGCCGCCTTCGATGCGCATATCGAGCAACATGCCGCCCACCCCTTGCAGGTGGCCGACCTGGCGCGCCTGGCCGGCCTGTCCACTGCGCGGCTGCATGCACGTTTTATCGCCGAATGCGCGATGACGCCGATGGACTACATTCGCCAGCGGCGCCTGCTCAAGGCGCGGCAGCTGGTGGAGCAGACCTTGCTGCCGTTGGGCGAGATTGCGGCGCAGGTGGGGTACAGCTCGCAGAGCGCGTTTTCGGCGGCGATGCTACGGGCGTTTGGCTGTACACCGCTAGCCTTGCGGCGAGCGTCTGGCGACAACGGACGCTAGGCGCGCGACAGATCGTATTGGCCTGAGGACTTACACTGTGCCTGCACTGGCCCTTTCGCGGGGCAAGCCCACTCCCCCAGATACAGCATTGATCCTGAGGGTGATGCAATACCTGTGGGCGGGCTTGCCCCGCGAAGGGCCAAAGCTGACATGCTCTTGCTCAAGGACCCACCATGAACCACCGCACTGCCCTAGGCGCCCTGCACATCGGCGCGCTGTTTTTCGGCCTCACCGGGGTGTTTGGCAAACTCGCCGCCAGCGCCAGCCCGGCGATCATCGTCTTCGGCCGCGCGGCCTTCGCCGTCATCGCCCTGGCGCTGTTCGCCCAGTTTGCCAGCAAGGGCTGGCACCGGCTGACGGGCCCGGATGTGCGCCGCTTGCTGCTGGGCGGGGTACTGCTGGCGGGTCACTGGGTCAGCTTCTTCATTGCCGTCAAGGTCGGCGGTGTGGCCATCGCCACCCTGGGCTTTGCCAGCTTCCCGGCCTTTACCGTGATCCTCGAAGGGGTGCTGTTCCGCGAACGCATCCGCCGCAACGAAGCCGTGCTGGTCGTGCTGGTGTGCATCGGCCTGGTGCTGGTCACCCCGGCATTCGACCTGGCCAGCCAAGCTACTGGGGGCCTGCTCTGGGCGCTGCTGTCGGGGCTGTTGTTCTCGCTGCTGTCGCTGACCAACCGCGCCGGCTCCGGGCGCTTGCCAGCGGTGCAGGCCGCGCTGTGGCAAAACCTGGTGGTCAGCCTCTGCCTGTTGCCGTTCGCGGCGTCGGGGCTGGCAGCGGTGACGCCGATGGACTGGGTGTGGATCGCCCTGCTCGGCATCTTCTGCACCGGCGTGGCCCACAGCTTGTTCGTCGCCAGCCTGGCCGTGGTCAAGGCGCGTACCGCCGCCGTGGTGTTCGGTATGGAGCCGGTGTATGGCATCGCCGTGGCCTGGGCGGTGTTCGCCGAGACCCCTACCGTGCGCATGCTGCTGGGGGGCGCGCTGATCATTTTCGCCATCGTGCTGTCCAGCCGCCTGGCTGCCGAACAACCCGCCAAGCCCCGGCCTTTGGCAGAGGGTACGTAGTCAGCGGTCGTTGTGGCCCAGGTCGCGCTGCGGGTCGATCTGGTCGCGTACCCGCTGTTTGAGCACCTTGGCCTCCGGGAACCCACCGTCGGCCTTGCGCTCCCAGATCTGCACGCCATTGCAGGTGATGCGGAAGATGCCACCGGTGCCAGGCTCCAACGCCACCCGGCCGAGGTCGTCGGCAAAGGTACTGAGCAGCTCCTGAGCCAACCAGGCGGCGCGCAGCAACCACTGGCACTGGGTGCAATAAATGATGACGATTTCCGGCTTGCTGATGGCCATGGTGAAGCATCTCCAGGTAAGGGGCCGCTTATACTAGCGGTCTTTCGCCCACGGTTTGAGACTCACGATGCGCCGTTTGCTGTTCTGTTTGTTGTCGATATTCGTTGCTGTCACGGCACATGCCGCCGAACAGGCTCGGCCCAAGGTCGGCTTGGTGCTGTCTGGCGGCGCGGCCCGTGGCCTGGCCCATATCGGCGTGCTCAAGGCCCTGGAGGAACAGGGCGTGCGCATCGACGCCATCGCCGGCACCAGCATGGGCGCGGTGATCGGCGGGCTGTACGCCTCCGGCTACAGTGTCGAAGAACTGGAAAAGCTGGCCACCACCCTGGATTGGCAGCAAGCGCTGTCCGACGCGCCCCCGCGCAAGGACATCCCCTTCCGCCGTAAGCAGGACGACCGCGACTTTCTGGTCAAGCAGAAGCTGAGCTTTCGCGACGACGGCAGCCTGGGCTTGCCCCTGGGCGTGATTCAGGGCCAGAACCTGTCACTGCTGCTTGAAAGCAAATTGGCCCACACCGCCGACACCCGCGACTTCGACAAGCTGCCGATCCCTTTCCGTGCGGTGGCCACCGACATCGCCAGTGGCGAAAAGGTGGTGTTCCGCCGCGGCCACCTGCCCCAGGTAATCCGCGCCAGCATGTCGATCCCTGCCGTGTTCGCCCCGGTCGAGCTGGATGGCCGGCTGTTGGTGGATGGCGGCATGGTCGACAACATTCCGCTGGACGTGGCCCGCGACATGGGGGTGGACCTGGCCATCGTGGTCGACATCGGCACGCCACTGCGTGACCGCAAGCAACTGGCCACGGTGGTCGATGTGCTGAACCAGTCGATCACCCTGATGACCCGGCGCAACTCCGAAGAGCAGCTGGCCAGCCTGCACCGTGATGACATCCTGGTCCAACCACCGCTGGCCGCGTTTGGCGTGACCGACTTCGGCCGGGCCCACGACATGATCGAAGCCGGCTACCGTGCCACGCGCCTGCTCGACCCGCGTCTGGCGGCGTTGCGCCAGCCCGAAGGTGACAGCAGCCTGGCCATTGCCCGCTCGCCGCACCAACGCACCCCGGTGATTACCGCCATCAGGGTAGAGAACGACTCCAAGGTCAGCGACGACGTGATCCGCTCCTATATCCGCCAGCCGATCAATGCGCCGCTGGAGCTGGACCGCCTGCAGACCGACATGGGCACGCTGTATGGCCTGGACTACTTTGACCGGGTGCAATACCGCGTGGTGCACAAGGGCGCCGACAACACGCTGGTGATCAATGCCCGTGGCAGACGCGGCGGCACCGACTACCTGCGCCTGGGGCTTAACCTGTCGGACGACCTGCGCGGCGACAGTGCCTTCAACCTCGGCGCCAGCTACCGGGTCAACGGCATCAACAGCCTGGGCGCCGAATGGTTGACCCGCGCGCAGATCGGCGACCAGCAGGAGCTCTACAGCGAGTTCTACCAACCACTGGACGTAGGCTCGCGCTTCTTCATCGCCCCCTACCTGGACGTGGGCTCGCGCAACATCGAGGCGACCCTGGACAACGACCCGGTCGCAGAGTACCGCCTGGAGCGCTACGGTTTCGGCCTGAATGTGGGCCGGCAGATCGGCACCTACGGCGAGGTGCGACTGGGTGCGGGCAAGGCCTGGGGCGAAGCCGAAGTACGCATCGGCGACCAGGACCTGCCCAAGGTCAGCTTCAATGAAGGCTTCTACGAGCTCAAGTACTCGTTCGACACCCTCGACAACGTGTACTTCCCGCACAGTGGTGAAGACATCGGCCTGACCTTGCGCAAGTACGACAAATCGCTCGATTCCGACGAGGACTATCGCCAGTGGCTGTTCAGCCTGGACAAGGCCATCAGCAGTGGCCCGAACACCTGGGTGCTGGGCGGGCGCTACGGGCGCACGCTGGATGAAACGGAGGTGGTGACGTCGAGCTTCGTGATGGGCGGCGCACGGGAGCTGTCAGGGTTCCGCCAGGACTCGGTGTCGGGGCAGAACGTCAGCTTGCTGCGCATGGTCTATTACCGCCGCCTGACCCCACGGGCCTACGTGCCACTGGACTTCCCGCTGTATATCGGCGGGTCGCTGGAGCGTGGCCGGGCGTGGAACAACGACAACGAATTTGACAGTGGCTATATCAATGCCGCGAGCATCTTCCTGGGGATGGAGACGCCGCTGGGGCCGCTGAACCTGAGCTACGGGGCCAACAGCGCACATGAGCAGGCGGTGTACCTGAACCTGGGGCATACGTTCTGAAACGTGGGGCCGCTGTGCGGCCCCCAGGAATCAGGGCTTTTCGAGGTTGCCGAGGATTTTCGCATGCACGCGCATGCACACCTCCAGGTCCGCTTCATCCACGCCGGTGAACAGCTCAAGCCGCAATGCATTGGCAATGGTCTCGATCTGTTCGATCAGCGGCTTGGCCGGTGGGCACAGCAGGATTTTTTTCGCTCGCCGGTCTTCAAGCACCGCTTGGCGCCGCACCAGGCCCTGCGCCTCGAGGCTGTCGAGCAAGCGCGCCAAGGTCGGGCCTTCGACACCAACGCTCTGGGCCAATTCACGCTGAGTAGGGGCCTCCTCGAAACGGGCCAGGTGCAGCAACACCAGCCAGCGCGCCTGGGACAGGTTGAGCCCGGCCAGGCGGCGATCCAGCTCGGCACGCCAACCCCGGGACATCTGGGCCAGCTGCATGCCGAAGCGGTGTTGGTTGTCGGTCAGGGGCATAAGCAACTCATTGGATAGATCTAATTATTAGGCAGCTAACCATGACCCGGACCACGTGGCAAGGCTCGGGCACTTGCCAGTATCCGATAATCGTCAAAAAACATGACAAAGGTCAGCAGTTGGCGGGTCTGGCCTCGAACCTTGTCGCGCTCAGAGCTCGAACTCCGCCGCCAACGCCGCGCGCACGCAATACAGCACACCTTCAGGTATGCGCGACCCGAACAGCGGCGCGATGGTCGATACCGGCGGCAGTTCGCCCTCCCCGTCAAGGAAGGCGTCCTGCACCTCCGCCAGCAAGTCTTCTGGCAGGTCGATGGCTTGATCAAGGCTCAGCTCCTGGCGGCCGAGCGCCTCGGCCAGCAGGCTGTAGACGTTCTTTTCACTGCAATTGAGTTGCCCGGCGATCTGCGCCGGGGTCATCCCCGCGCGTGCCAGGCTGACCAGCTCGTGACGCAGGTCCAGCACCACTTTCGGTGCCTCGTCAGTGCCACCACTGTTATTGAGCACCTCAAGGAACGCCTGGCCATAGCGCTCAAGCTTGCGCGCGCCCACACCGCTGACCTGGGCCATGTCGCTGAGGCTGGCCGGTTGGCTGCGCAGCATCTCGAGCAGCGTCGAATCAGGGAAGATGACGTAAGGCGGCACACTGTGCTCCTCGGCCAGCTTGCGCCGCAGGGTACGCAGTGCTTCCCACAGCTCGCGCTCTTCGGCACGCACCAACTGGCTGGCCGGGCTGCCGCCGCCAGAGGCGCTCTTGGCCACGGTCTGCGGCTTGAGGTCACGACGCAGCTGCAGGTTCACCTCGCCGCGCAGCAGCGGCCGGCAGCTGTCGGAGAGGCGCAAGCCGCCGTAGCCTTCCAGGTCGATATCCACCAGGCCGCGCGCGACCAACTGGCGGAACAACGAGCGCCACTCGGCTTCGGCCAGCGACTTGCCGACACCGAACACCGAAAGCTTCTCGTGGCCGAAATTGCGCACCTTCTCGGTGTCCTTGCCCAGCAACACATCGACCAGGTGCCCGACCCCATAGCGCTGGCCGGTACGAAACACCGCCGACAGCGCCTGGCGAGCCGGCTCCGTAGCGTCCCAGGTCTGTACCTGGTCGATGCAGTTGTCGCAATGCCCGCAGGGCTGCTCCAGGGTTTCGTCGAAGTAGGCCAGCAGCGACTGGCGCCGGCAGCGGGTTTCTTCACACAGGGCCAGCATGGCATCGAGCTTGTGCTGCTCGATGCGCTTGTGGCGCTCGTCGCCTTCAGAGTTTTGCAACATCTGCTTGAGCATCACCATGTCCTGCAGGCCGTAGGCCATCCAGGCATCGGACGGCAAGCCGTCACGGCCCGCACGGCCGGTTTCCTGGTAGTAGGCCTCGAGCGACTTGGGCAGGTCGAGGTGGGCGACAAAGCGCACGTTGGGCTTGTCGATGCCCATGCCGAAGGCAATGGTGGCGACCATGATCAGCCCTTCCTCGTTGAGGAAGCGGTGCTGGTTGGCAGACCGCGTCTCGGCCGCCAGGCCGGCGTGGTAAGGCAGCGCCGGGAAGCCTTGATCGCAGAGAAAAGCAGCGGTCTCGTCGACCTTCTTGCGCGACAGGCAGTAGACGATACCTGCGTTGCCACGACGCTCGCCGAGGAAGGCCATCAGCTGCTTGCGCGGCGCTTCCTTGGGCACGATGCGGTAGAAAATGTTCGGCCGGTCGAAACTGGAAAGGAAACGCTCGGCGCCCTGCAGGTGCAGGCGCTGGACGATCTCTTCGCGGGTGCGCATGTCGGCGGTGGCGGTCAGGGCGATGCGCGGCACATGCGGGAACAGCTCGGCCAACTGGCCCAGCTGCAGGTATTCCGGGCGGAAGTCATGGCCCCATTGCGACACGCAGTGGGCCTCGTCGATGGCGAACAGCGAGACGTCCAGCTCGCGCAAGAAATCGAGCATGCGCGGCTGCACCAGGCGCTCGGGCGCCAGGTACAGCATCTTCAGCTCACCGCGGCGCATGCGCCCGGCCAGCTCACGTTGCTGCTCGGCGTTCAGGGTGGAGTTCAGCGCGGCCGCAGCCACCCCAAGCTCATCGAGCGTGGCGACCTGGTCGTCCATCAGCGCGATCAGCGGCGAAACCACCACCGTGAGGCCGGGGCGCAACAGCCCAGGCACCTGGAAACACAGCGACTTGCCGCCGCCGGTGGGCATCAGTACCAGCGCATCGCCGCCGTTGGCCACGCATTCGATGATTGCTGCCTGGCGCCCACGGAAACTGTCGTAGCCGAAGATATCCTTGAGAACGCGCTGAGCCTGTTCGAGCATGTGCAACTCCACAAATCGCCGTACCATCCTGGATACAGGCTGGACGAAAAACCCGCCCCGCACACGCCGAATGCGTAAGCGGTTTTTGCCAGACGGCCGCAACAGCCCGCCCCTGGATGAAAAATCGCGGATTATACCCCAGTGCCAACCCCCGCAGGAGGCTGTGGTGACAGACGTTCCCTTTGCCCTGCTTTCGCCGCAAGATGCTAGAATTCGTTATCGTTTATTCCCCAAGGTAGCCCTGTAATGTCCTTCGCCGAGCAACTCACCCGCCTGCAAGCCTTCCTCGACGCCGACGAGCTGCACGAAGAAGCGCTGGACTACGTCGCCGCACACGGCTACCTCACGGCACTTTCGATCAATGCCGAGGACGTTCCCGAGCGCGAGTGGATCGACGCCCTGTTCGCCGAAGAGCCGCACTACGCCAGCGATGCCCAGCGCACCGAGATCGAAGCGACCCTGGTGGCGCTCAAAGCTCACATCGCCCGCCAACTGGCCAGCGACGAAGAGTTCGACCTGCCATGCGACCTGGACCTGACCGACGAGCCGGACGATTCCGACCTGCGCGGCTGGTGCATCGGCTTCATGGAGGGCGTATTCCTGCGTGAAGAGGCCTGGTTCGAGAGCGCCGAGGAAGAAGTCAGCGAGATGCTGCTGCCGATCATGGTCGGTTCGGGCCTGTTCGACGAACAGCCAGAGTTTGCCGACATCGCCAGCAATGCCAACCTGCAGGACGACATGATCGTGCAGATCCCAGAGGCACTGAGCGCGCTGTTCCTGCTGCTGCACGCCCCTGACGAGAAGCCGGCGCTGCTCAAGCCACGCCACCACTGAGTCGGCTGTGCGCTACCTGCTGCTGGCCATCGGCTGGCTCAGCGTCGCGCTGGGGGTGCTGGGGATATTCCTGCCGGTGTTGCCCACCACCCCTTTTCTACTACTGGCGGCAGCCTGCTTTGCCCGCAGCTCGCCGCGCTTTCATCACTGGCTGGTCCATCACCCGAAGCTCGGGCCGTGGATCCGCGATTACCTCAGTGGCGAAGGCATCCCCCTCAAAGGCAAGGTATACGCCATCGGCCTGATGTGGGCCAGCATCGGCCTGTCGTGCTACCTGGTACCGCTGTTCTGGGCACGCGCCTTCATGCTCACCAGTGCGGTACTGGTGAGCCTGTATATCCTCAAGCAGAAGACCCTGCACAGACCACGCTGAACGCGGCGCGCCAGTAAAGGCACCCTCGCAGGGCGTGCCGTGGCTGTCGAAAAGCACAGATAGTCAATTTTTTGTCGCCAAATATCTATTTCGCCTATCCAGGCTTTTTTTTAGCTACAAAAGTTCTGGAACTCTCTGTAAACCTTGAAAAACGAGACTTTCAGCAGCTTTCAATTTCGCTGCTGTGGATCAGCGCCCAGCCCCTCTTAGACCATATAAGTCAAATAACAGTAATGGTTATGAGAAAATCTTCTTACGACTTTGATTGAATGTTCTTAGCTCTGTTGTTAAAAACCTGACACGATTTGCAGGATAACTATATCGTCATTTTTTTGGCGACAAGCAGGACTTATTTTAGGATCAGGGAGAGGTACCCATGCGCGTTTTGAACCCCATCACCAGTGCATTACTGTTGGCCATGGCGTGTGCCAACGTACAGGCGATGTCGATTACCGAGGCTGTCCAGAGCGCCGTGGATTACCATCCGCAGATCAGCTCCAACCGCAACAGCAAGCTGTCCGCTGATGAAGACGTGAAATTCGCGCGTGGCGGCTACTACCCTTCCGTGGACCTGGTTGCAGGTTATGGTCGTCAGCGTTCGGACAACCTCAACACCCGCGGCACCAATGCCGACGGTACGCGCAGCCACGACAAGGCCACCCTCAGCTACACCCAGTCGGAACTGCGCCTGCGCCAGATGCTGTTCGACGGCTTCAACACTTCGAACGAAGTAGGCCGCACCGAGGCGGTCGCCACCTCGCGCGCCTACTACACCCAGGCTGTCGCCCAGGATGTTGCCCTGCGCGCGGTAGAGGTGTACCTGGAAGTACTCAAGCGCCGTGAGCTGGTGACGCTGGCCAAGAACAACCTGCAAGCGCACCTGCGGGTCAACGATCAGATCGGCCTGCGCACCGAGCGCGGCGTCGGCAGCACCGCCGACCTCGATCAGTCCCGCGCCCGTCGTGCACTGGCAGAAAACAACCTGGACACCGCCGAAGTCGACCTGGCCGATGCCGAGGCCAACTTCTTCAGCGTCATCGGCCGACAGCCCGATGAACTGGAGGGGCCGCAATCGATCAAGGTGGAGATCCCCGGCACCCTCGACGATGCCCGTGAAGGCATGCGCCAGAACAACCCGTACATCAAGTCTGCCCAGGCCGACGTCAATGCTGCCGAGCAGCAGTACGAAGTGGCCAAGTCGACCTTCTACCCACGCCTGGACGCGATACTGGCCACCGGCGCCAACAACAACCTCGGCGGCGAGAAAGGCCACAGCAACAACGACTGGCAGGCCGGTGTCGAGCTCAACTACAACGTGTTCCGCGGCGGCAGCGACAAGGCCCGCCTGCAGTCCGATGCCCACAAGATCAACCAGGCACTGGACATTCGCAACAACGCCCTGCGCGAGCTGACCGAGAACCTGAGCCTGGCCTGGAACGCCATGAACAACGCGCGCAAGCAGACCCCGACCGCGCGTGAATACGCCGAGACCACCAAACGTGTGCGTGCTGCCTACCAGGACCAGTTCGGCCTTGGCCAGCGTACCCTGCTCGACGTGCTCGACAGTGAGAACGAGCTGTACAACGCCGACCGCCGTTACACCGAAGTGCGCTACACCGAGGAGTTCTCGATGTACCGGGTACTGGCAACCATGGGTGAGCTGCTGAGCAAGCAACGTATCTCGCTGCCGCCGGAAGCCATTGCCAGCAATGAGGTGAAGACCGAAGCCAGGCTGCCTGACATGCGCTGAGCGCAAGCCTCAGAGCGCCTATGAAGGGCCGTGATTGCGCTGGAAGGTCTCGGCGCCCATGGCCTTTATCTGCCCCTCGATCAGCGCGTCGAACGGTTTGAGCAGCGCGTCAAAGCTGACTGGCTGCTCCAGCACGTTCAGCGCCTCGACCACCGCCTCCAGGGTCGACAACGCCCCCGCCTCCGGCGCCTTGCGCAGCCGGTAGCGCGAAGGCGCAACCGCGCCCAGCGTCACCCGCGGCAATGCCGCAAGCATTGGGTTCAGGTACAGCAGCTTGCGGGCCTTGCGCCAGGTACCGTCGGGTACGATCAACAGCAACGGCTGGTCATCCACTTCGGTATAAGCCGTCAGCACCTGGGCTTGATCGCCCGGGAACAGCAACGCGGCACGGTAACCGGGCGTGGCAAGCAGCTCATCCAGGCCATCGAACACCTCCCCGACCCGCAGCTCGGCATTGTTCAGCCCCAGGGCCGCCAGGCGCGCGGTATTCAGGGCATGGGCGGTTTCACTGGGGTGCTGCAGCAGGACGATACGGGTGCGGCTGGCGAGCGAGGGGATCAGTGGGCATAGGCAGTGGTCAAGCGGGCGCTGGCAGCGCTCGCAGCGGGGTCTGGGCATAGGGCTCTCCTTACCGGGCGCAGTGTGCCACAGCTTGTTCGAAATCCCCTGCCTCAGCGGTTGAAGCGCTCAGCCAGGCTGTGCAGGTATTCGGCCATCCGCTCCAGGTCCTGGCTGATTTGCGCACCCTGCCTGGCCTGCCCCGCGCTCTGATCACACAGGTGTGCAATCCTCACGATCTGCTGGTTGATATCCTCGGCAACATGACTTTGCTGCTCCGAAGCCGTCGCCATCTGCTGGCTCATGCCGGTAATGCGGCTGACCGCCTGGGCGATACCGGCCAACGCCACTTGCACCGCCTCGACACTGTGCACGCTGTCGCGCGAAATCTGCTCGCCGCGGGTGGCGGTACTCACTGCCCGCTCTGCCCCCACCCGCAACGAGGCGATGATCTGATGAATCTCTTCGGTCGAGGCACGGGTGCGCTGGGCCAACGAACGCACCTCATCAGCCACCACGGCAAACCCGCGCCCCTGCTCACCGGCCCGCGCGGCCTCGATGGCGGCATTGAGCGCCAGCAGGTTGGTCTGGTCGGCAATCGAAGTGATCGTGTCGACCACGCTGCCAATCGACTGGGTCTGCTCGGCCAGCGCATTGACTGCCTGGCCGATATCATTCACCGCATCGCTCATGCTCCCCATCGCCTTCAGGCTCTGCTGGGCCAACTCGCTGCCATGCTGGGCCAACTGGTCGGCATCGCCTGCGGCATGGGCGGTGCTTTGCACGTTGTGGGTGACCTCCTGGATGGTCGCCGCCATCTGCGCGATCGCCGTGGCGGACTGGTCGGTTTCGCTGCGCTGGCGGTCAAGCATCTGCGCCTGGGCGTCTGACAGGTCGGCCGACTGCGCCGCACGTGACTTGACCCCGACTCCGGCATCCACCAGGCGGGTCAAGGCGGTTTGCAAGCGCGCCTCTTCACTGATGATGGCCAGGTCCAGCTGGCCTTGCAGCCCCGGGTTGTCGCTGTAGGTCAACGCCACCAACGGGCTGGTGAAGGCTTTCGGGTGCTCGTCCAGGGTGCGCCGGATGGCCTGGTTCTGCCGGTGCTCGATCAGGTACCAGGCCAGCAGCAGGCTGGCCATCAATACCCCCAGCGCCGCATACGGCGGCAACCACAGATAACCTGCGGCCGACAGCAGGCCTGCGCCAATCAGCGGCCAGCCGTGGCCCAGCTGATGCCCTAGCCGCGCGGCCCAGGGTACCGCTGAGCGGCCGGCACGCAGGCGCGCGTAAAGCGCTTCGGCACGGCGAATCTGCTCGCGTGTCGGCACCGAGCGTACCGACTCGTAGCCGCTGACCCGCCCTTGCTCATACACCGGGGTGACGTAGGCGCTGACCCAGTAGTAATCGCCGTTTTTGGCGCGGTTCTTGACCACGCCCATCCAGGGTTTGCCTTGCTTGATGGTGTCCCACATGTGGCCGAAGACGGCCGGGGGCATGTCGGGGTGACGCACCAGGTTGTGGGGCTGGCCGACCAGTTCGTCGTAGGTGAACCCGCTGATCGCCACGAAGGCGTCATTGCAGTAGGTGATGCGACTGTTGAGATCCGTCGTGGAGATCAGGCGTTGATCGCTGGAGAAGGTTCTTTCGTGCTCAGTGACGGGCAAATTCATGCGCATCTTGGGCGATCCTTGCAGGATGAAGAGGGGGAAATCATCAGCGCAAGTTGATATTTAGCAGAGCGCTATCAGGTTAGCGGTCCAGTTTTGTAGGAATTGAGCCCGTCCCGACGGAATGCATGAACACACTGTGCATCAGCCGACGTTGAGTTGGCTTTTAAGCAGGTCGCGGAAGGTCTGAATCAACGGTTCGCGGCTACGGCCGCGGCGAACGATCAGCGAAAATGGCGCCTGATAGCCGAAGGTAGACGGCGACAAGACGCGCAGGTCGCCCTTGTCCACCCATGCCTGGGCGTAGTGCTCTGGCAGGTAGCCGATGTAGGCACCCGACAGGATCAGAATCAGCTGCGCCTCCATGCTCTCCACGGTCGCCGCGCTGTGCTTGAAGCCGTGCCGGGCCAGTTCTGCCTGGCTCCAGTAGCCGCGCCCGACCATGCGCTGCTGGGTCACCACCTGCTCGGGGATGCGCCGCTCGGCGAACAACGGGTGGCGGCTGCTGCAGTACAGCCAGTGCTGCTCACGGTACAGGGGCTGATAGACCAGGCCACTCATGCGCGACGAAAACGCCCCGATGGCCAGGTCGAGGCGGTTGTCCTGCACCCCCAATTGCAGCTCGTAGGGGCTGGACACCGACAGGTGCAGGTGAACCCCCGGGTGCTCCTGGCTATAGGCACCGATGGCTTCGGCCAGCGGCAGCGCGCGGTCACCCACGGTCGAGTCGATCACCCCCAGGTTGAGCGTGCCCCGCAGCTCGCCCTTGAGCGCCGCGGCATATTGCTCGAAGCCATCCAGCTCGGCCAGCAGGCGCAGGCTCTCCTGGTGGAACAGTTCACCTTTGCTGGTCAGGC
Source organism: Pseudomonas sp. 39004 (assembly GCF_028682155.1). Classification (NCBI taxonomy): domain Bacteria; kingdom Pseudomonadati; phylum Pseudomonadota; class Gammaproteobacteria; order Pseudomonadales; family Pseudomonadaceae; genus Pseudomonas; species Pseudomonas sp. 39004. The sequence continues at coordinate 2,878 of NZ_JANIAG010000049.1, read as the reverse complement.
TGAAACCGCCGCGCCCACGGTGACACAGGACAATCCCCAGCCCGCCCTCCAGCTGGCTCATGTAGGTGCTGATGGCCGACGTCGACAGGTTCAGCTCGCGCTGGGCGTTGGCGAAGCCCTGGTGGCGCACCACGCTGACGAAGATGCGCAGCAGTTTCAGATCGGGCAGGGTCGAGGCCATGGTGCAACGGTTCCGCAAAGTTAATGGCGGGAAGTCTAACCGGTTGCGCTGGCATTAGTTCAGAAATTCCTGAAGTAAGTATTTGCCGGTAGCGATTCTTCCCGGGCACTACCTTGCGCAAACTCGGCCGAAATGTCCTGCCCGCCGGCACAACCAAAGCAAACAGGCGCGCCGCGGCACAGGTTCGAACAAACACAACAATCGACCGACTGATGAGGCCCACCGTGGACAAGACTCTCCACCAACCACTGGGCGGCAACGAAATGCCGCGTTTCGGCGGCATCGCCACCATGCTCCGCCTCCCCCACCTGCAAAGCGCCGCCGGCCTGGACGCCGCGTTCATCGGCGTGCCGCTGGACATCGGCACCTCCCTGCGCTCCGGCACCCGCTTCGGCCCACGGCAGATCCGCGCCGAATCGGTGATGATCCGCCCGTACAACATGGCCACCGGTGCTGCGCCGTTCGACTCGCTGTCGGTAGCCGACATCGGTGACGTGGCCATCAACACCTTCAACCTGCTCGACGCCGTGCGCATCATCGAAGAAGCCTACGACGAGATCGTCGAGCACAACGTCATCCCGATGACCCTGGGTGGCGACCACACCATCACCCTGCCAATCCTGCGTGCCCTGCATAAAAAGCACGGCAAGATCGGCCTGGTGCATATCGATGCCCACGCCGACGTCAACGACCACATGTTCGGCGAGAAGATCGCCCACGGCACCACCTTCCGCCGCGCCGTGGAAGAAGGCCTGCTCGATTGCGACCGCGTGGTACAGATCGGCCTGCGCGCCCAAGGCTATACCGCCGACGACTTCAACTGGAGCCGTCGCCAGGGCTTTCGCGTAGTCCAGGCCGAGGAATGCTGGCACAAATCGCTGGAACCGCTGATGGCCGAAGTACGCGAAAAGGTCGGCGGTGGCCCGGTTTACCTGTCGTTCGATATCGACGGCATCGACCCTGCCTGGGCACCGGGCACCGGCACGCCGGAAATTGGGGGCTTGACCACGATCCAGGCTATGGAGATCATTCGCGGCTGCCACGGCCTGGACCTGATCGGCTGTGACCTTGTCGAAGTCTCCCCGCCTTACGACACCACCGGTAACACCTCGCTGCTCGGCGCCAACCTGCTGTTCGAAATGCTCTGCGTGCTACCCGGCGTGGTGCGTCGCTGAACCAGGCCTGCGCCGCGCCAGCCGCGATACCCGCTATACCCTGGCAGGAGCCATGAGGGAGGGCCATTGAGGCCCGTCAACACAAGACAAGACCGCCAGGCGCCGTAAGGTGCCCGGGCGGTCGATCTCGCCATAATAAAGATAATCGGGAGACTCCCAATGGCCTTGGACATCATTGTTGTAATGATCTATACCGCCGGCATGCTCGGGCTTGGCTGGTATGGCATGCGGCGTGCGAAAACCCACGAAGACTACCTGGTGGCCGGACGCAACCTCGGCCCCACCCTGTACATGGGCACCATGGCCACCACCGTGCTGGGCGGCGCGTCCACCGTCGGCACCGTGCGCCTTGGCTATGTCCACGGCATTTCGGGCTTCTGGCTGTGCGCTGCGCTGGGCCTGGGTATCATCGCCCTCAACCTGTTCCTCGCCAAACCGCTGCTGCGCCTGCGCATCTTCACCGTGACCCAGGTGCTGGAGCGTCGGTACAACCCTATGGCACGCCAGGCCAGTGCAGCGATCATGCTGGCCTATGCGCTGATGATCGGCGTCACCTCGACCCTGGCCATGGCAACCGTGCTGCAGGTGCTGCTGGAATTGCCGTTCTGGATGTCGTTGCTGCTCGGCGGTGGCGTGGTGGTGCTGTACTCGACCATCGGCGGCATGTGGTCGCTGACCCTGACCGACATCGTCCAGTTCGTCATCAAGACCGTCGGCCTGATGTTCATCCTGCTGCCAGTCTGCCTGTACAAGGCCGGCGGCTGGGACAGCCTGGTGGCCAAGCTGCCAGCGTCTAGCTTCCAGCTGACCAGCATCGGCTGGGACACCATCATCACCTACTTCCTGATCTACTTCTTCGGCATCCTCATCGGCCAGGACATCTGGCAGCGGGTGTTCACCGCCCGTGACGAGAAGGTCTGCCAGCGCGCCGGTACCACCGCAGGTGTGTACTGCGTGGTGTACGGCCTGGCTTGCGCCCTGATCGGCATGGCTGCACACGTGCTGATGCCAGACCTGGCCAACCCGAACAATGCCTTTGCCGAGATGATCAAGAGCACCCTGCCCGATGGCATCCGCGGCCTGCTGATGGCGGCGGCCCTGGCAGCCATGATGTCCACCGCCAGCGCCGGCCTGCTGGCCGCGTCCACCACCCTGACCGAAGACCTGCTGCCCAAGCTGCGTGGCGGCAAGCAATCGAGCCTGGGCATCAGCCGCCTGTTCACCTTGCTCACCGGCCTTGTGGTGCTGGGTATCGCCCTGGTGGTGAACGATGTGATCAACGCCCTGACCCTGGCCTACAACCTGCTGGTCGGCGGCATGCTGATCCCGCTGATCGGTGCGATCTTCTGGAAGCGCGCAACCACCGCAGGCGCAATCGCCAGCATGTCGCTGGGCTTCGCCACCGCGCTGTTGTTCATGTTCAAGGATGGGTTGGAAGCCAACACGCCGATCTACTACAGCCTGACGATCGGCCTGGTGAGCTTTGTGGGGATCAGCCTGATGACGCGTAAATCGGTGGCAG
>NZ_JANIAG010000048.1:0-32731 GCF_028682155.1 Pseudomonas sp. 39004 | reverse complement strand
ACGGTCTGCGCTTCGCTATCCGTGAAGGCGGTCGTACCGTCGGCGCCGGCGTCGTAGCCAAAATCATCGAGTAATCACTCGATCGATTGAAAAAACCCCCGCTCAGCGGGGGTTTTTTTTATTGGGTTGACACTAAATTGAGCCGTCTATAGAATCACGCCTCCTTTTAGCGGGCGTAGTGCGTCCGTTGGGAACAGCCTGGAGTCTGAAATCCAATGCAAAATCAGCAAATCCGTATCAGGTTGAAGGCTTTCGACCATCGCCTGATCGACCAATCCACCCAGGAAATCGTGGAAACCGCGAAACGTACTGGTGCACAAGTGCGTGGTCCAATTCCACTGCCTACCCGCAAAGAGCGTTTCACCGTTCTGGTCTCCCCGCACGTCAATAAAGACGCGCGTGACCAGTACGAGATTCGCACTCATAAGCGCGTTCTGGACATCGTCCAGCCAACGGATAAAACCGTTGATGCGCTGATGAAGCTTGATCTCGCGGCAGGTGTGGAAGTGCAGATCAGCCTCGGCTAAGACTTCGGTCTTGTCCGTGTAACGCTCTGAAATGGGCGGCCATAGCGGGTGAAAGCCCCGTACACTCATGAGGTTACAACATGACTATTGGTGTAGTCGGTCGTAAATGCGGTATGACCCGCGTTTTCACCGAAGAAGGTGTCTCCATTCCGGTCACGGTCATTGAGATCGAGCCGAATCGCGTCACCCAGTTCAAGACTGAAGAAACCGATGGCTACCGTGCAGTGCAAGTCACTGTCGGCGAGCGTCGTGCTTCGCGTGTGACTGCTGCTCAGGCAGGTCACTTCGCTAAAGCGAACGTTGCCGCTGGTCGCGGTGTCTGGGAGTTCCGCCTTGAAGAAGGCGAGTTCCAGGCTGGCGACTCGATCAAAGCTGAACTCTTCACTGCAGGCCAGCTGGTAGACGTTACTGGTCAGTCCAAAGGTAAAGGCTTCGCCGGTACCATCAAGCGCTGGAACTTCCGTGGTCAGGACAACACCCACGGTAACTCCGTGTCGCACCGTGTCCCAGGCTCCATCGGCCAGTGCCAGACTCCTGGTCGTGTGTTCAAGGGCAAGAAAATGTCCGGCCACATGGGCGCCGAGCGCGTGACTGTTCAGTCCCTGGAAGTAGTACGCGTAGACGCTGAACGCAACCTGCTGCTGATCAAGGGTGCCGTTCCTGGCGCTACTGGCGGCGACGTGGTTGTACGTCCGGCTGTCAAGGCTCGCGGTTAAGGGGAAACTGACATGCAACTTAATGTAAATGACGCTCAGGCGATCGAAGTTTCCGAACTGACTTTCGGTGGCGAATTCAACGAGACGCTGGTTCACCAAGCAGTCGTGGCCTACATGGCCGGCGGCCGTCAGGGCACCAAGCAGCAAAAGACCCGTTCCGACGTGGCTGGTGGCGGTAAGCGCCCATGGCGTCAGAAGGGTACTGGCCGTGCTCGTGCTGGTACCACTCGTGGTCCGATCTGGCGTGGCGGTGGTGTTACCTTCGCAGCTCGCCCTCAAGATCACTCGCAAAAGCTCAACAAGAAGATGTATCGCGCAGCTCTGCGCTCCATCCTCGCCGAGCTGGTGCGTAGCGACCGTCTGGTCGTGGTTCAGGACTTCGCTGTTGAAGCACCGAAAACCAAAGATCTGCTGAACAAGCTGAACGGCATGGGTCTGAGCGACGTTCTGATCGTTTCGGACGCTGTTGATCAGAACCTGTACCTGGCTGCTCGCAACCTGCCGCACGTCGATGTACGTGACGTTCAAGGTTCCGACCCGGTCAGTCTGATCGCATACGAGAAAGTGTTGATCACTGTCTCGGCCGTGAAGAAATTCGAGGAGCTGCTGGGATGAACCAGGAACGCGTATTCAAAGTCCTCCTTGGCCCGCACGTTTCCGAGAAGGCTACCGTTCTGGCTGAGAAGAAAGGCCAGTTCGTATTCAAGGTTGCTACCGACGCAACCAAGCTGGAAATCAAGAAAGCTGTCGAAGGCCTGTTCAACGTAAAAGTTGAAAACGTGTCGACCGTTAACGTTCTGGGTAAAACCAAGCGTACCGCACGTGGTCTGGGCAAGCGTAATGACTGGAAGAAGGCAATTGTCTCCCTTCAGCCAGGCCAAGATCTCGATTTCAGCAGCAGTGCTGAGTAAGGAAGGGGTGCATCATGGCAATCGTTAAATGCAAACCGACTTCCCCTGGCCGCCGTTTCGTGGTCAAGGTGGTCAACAAGGAGCTCCATAAAGGCGCTCCTCACGCACCGCTGCTCGAGAAGAAATCGAAGTCTGGTGGTCGTAACAACAATGGCCGCATTACCACTCGTCACGTTGGTGGTGGTCACAAGCAGCATTACCGTCTGGTCGACTTCCGTCGCAACGACAAAGATGGCATCCCAGCCACTGTCGAGCGTATCGAATACGATCCAAACCGTACTGCTCACATCGCCCTGCTGTGCTACGCAGACGGTGAGCGTCGCTACATCATCGCCCCTAAAGGCGTGAGCGCTGGCGACCAGCTGATCGCAGGTGCCCTGGCCCCAATCAAGGCCGGTAACTCCCTGCAGCTGCGCAACATCCCAGTAGGTAGCACCATTCACGGCGTCGAACTGAAGCCGGGTAAAGGTGCTCAGATCGCTCGTTCCGCTGGTGCTTCGGCTCAGCTGATCGCTCGTGACGGCGTCTACGTGACTCTGCGTCTGCGCTCCGGTGAGATGCGTAAAGTACTGGCTGAGTGCCGTGCGACCCTGGGCGAAGTCTCGAACTCCGAGCACAGCCTGCGTTCGCTGGGTAAAGCTGGTGCCAAACGCTGGCGCGGCGTTCGCCCAACCGTTCGTGGTGTTGCCATGAACCCGGTTGACCACCCACATGGTGGTGGTGAAGGTCGTACCTCTGGTGGTCGTCATCCGGTATCGCCATGGGGCTTCCCAACCAAGGGTGCTAAAACCCGTGGTAATAAGCGTACCGACAACATGATCGTCCGTCGTCGCAAGTAACTAGAGGGATACGACAGTGCCACGTTCTCTGAAAAAAGGTCCTTTTATCGATCTTCACCTGTTGAAGAAGGTCGAAGTGGCGGTGGAGAAGAACGATCGCAAGCCAGTTAAAACCTGGTCGCGTCGCTCGATGATCCTGCCACAAATGGTCGGTCTGACCATCGCGGTTCATAACGGTCGCCAACATGTCCCAGTTCTCGTGAACGAAGACATGGTCGGCCACAAACTGGGCGAGTTCGCCGGTACCCGCACCTATCGCGGGCACGTGGCTGACAAGAAAGCCAAGCGTTAAGGGGTAAGGAAATGGAAGTAGCCGCTAAGTTGTCGGGCGCTCGCATCTCCGCCCAGAAAGCCCGCTTGGTCGCCGACCAGATCCGCGGGAAGAAGGTGGGCGAAGCGCTCAACCTGTTGGCCTTCAGCAGCAAAAAAGCCGCTGAAATCATGAAGAAAGTCCTCGAGTCGGCCGTTGCCAACGCCGAACACAACGAAGGCGCAGACGTTGATGACCTGAAGGTCTCCACCGTCTTCGTCAACGAAGGGCGTTCGCTGAAGCGCATCATGCCACGTGCCAAAGGCCGTGCTGATCGCATCGTCAAGCGGTCTTGCCATATCACTGTCAAGGTTGCGGACAAGTAACGGAGTCGATCAGATGGGTCAGAAAGTACATCCCACTGGCATTCGCCTGGGAATCGTCAAGGAGCACACCTCCGTCTGGTACGCAGACGGTGCTACTTACGCAGATTACCTGTTGAAGGATCTGAAAACACGTGAGTACCTCCAAGACAAACTAAAAAGCGCGTCCGTAAGCCGTATCGATATTCATCGTCCGGCTCAAACTGCACGCATCACCATCCACACTGCTCGTCCCGGTATCGTTATCGGTAAGAAAGGTGAGGATGTCGAGAAGCTGCGTCAGGACCTGACCAAGCAGATGGGTGTGCCTGTGCACATCAACATCGAAGAGATCCGCAAGCCGGAACTCGACGCTATGCTGGTTGCGCAGAGCGTAGCTCAGCAGCTGGAACGCCGCGTAATGTTCCGTCGCGCCATGAAGCGCGCCGTACAGAACGCCATGCGTATTGGTGCCAAGGGCATCAAGATCCAGGTGAGCGGTCGTCTCGGCGGCGCCGAGATTGCTCGTACCGAGTGGTATCGCGAAGGTCGTGTGCCTCTGCACACCCTGCGTGCCGATATCGACTACAACACCTACGAAGCTCACACCACTTATGGTGTGATCGGTGTGAAGGTTTGGATCTTCAAAGGCGAAGTTATTGGTGGTCGCCAAGAAGAACTGAAACCACAAGCACCAGCGCCTCGTAAAAAAGCTGCTAAGTAAGGGGTACGCCAAATGTTGCAACCAAAGCGTACAAAATTCCGCAAGCAGATGACTGGCCACAACCGTGGTCTGGCACTGCGCGGTAGCAAAGTCAGCTTCGGCGAATTCGCCCTGAAAGCTGTTGCTCGCGGTCGCCTCACCGCCCGCCAGATCGAGTCGGCACGTCGTGCTCTGACCCGTCACGTTAAACGTGGCGGCAAGATCTGGATCCGTGTGTTCCCGGACAAGCCGATCTCCAAGAAGCCTCTCGAGGTTCGTATGGGTAAAGGTAAGGGCTCCGTGGAATACTGGGTTGCCCAGATCCAGCCAGGCAAAGTCCTGTACGAGATCGAGGGTGTTTCTGAAGAGCTGGCGCGCGAAGCTTTCGCCCTGGCTGCTGCAAAGCTGCCTCTCGCCACCTCCTTTGTTAAGCGGACGGTGATGTGATGAAAGCGAATGAACTTCGTGAAAAATCGGCACAGCAGCTGAACGAGCAACTGCTCGGCTTGCTGCGCGACCAGTTCAATCTGCGCATGCAGAAAGCAACTGGCCAGTTGGGGCAGTCGCACCTGCTCTCGCAAGTTAAGCGTGACATCGCTCGCGTGAAAACTGTGCTCAACCAGCAGGCAGGTAAGTGATCATGGCTGAAGCTGAAAAAACCGTCCGTACGCTGACTGGCCGTGTCGTCAGCGACAAAATGGACAAGACCATCACCGTTCTGATCGAGCGTCGCGTAAAGCACCCGATCTACGGTAAATACGTTAAGCGTTCGACTAAGCTGCACGCGCACGACGAAACCAACCAGTGCAAGATCGGCGACAAAGTTTCGATTACCGAAACCCGTCCGCTGGCCAAGACCAAGTCCTGGGCACTGGTTGAAGTCCTCGAACGCGCTGTTGAAGTCTAAGGGCTAGGGGTCGGAGAAATTTTATGATTCAGACTCAATCCATGCTCGATGTGGCCGATAACAGCGGCGCTCGTCGCGTCATGTGCATCAAGGTACTCGGCGGTTCGCACCGTCGTTACGCTGGCATCGGTGACATCATCAAAGTAACCGTCAAGGAAGCAATTCCGCGCGGTAAGGTCAAAAAAGGCCAGGTGATGACCGCTGTTGTCGTCCGTACCCGTCACGGTGTACGTCGCGCTGACGGTTCCATCATTCGTTTCGACGGCAACGCTGCTGTTCTGCTGAACAACAAGCAAGAGCCGATCGGCACTCGCATCTTCGGGCCAGTGACCCGTGAACTTCGTACTGAGAAGTTCATGAAGATCGTCTCGCTCGCCCCTGAAGTGCTGTAAGGAGATCCGACATGCAAAAGATTCGTCGTGACGACGAGATCATCGTGATCGCCGGCAAAGACAAAGGTAAGCGCGGTAAGGTGCTGAAGGTTCTTGCTGATGACCGTCTGGTTATCGGTGGTGTGAACCTGGTCAAGCGTCATACCAAGCCTAACCCGATGGCGGGCGTTCAGGGCGGTATCGTCGAGAAAGAAGCGCCTCTGCACGCTTCCAACGTTGCCATCTTCAACGGCGAAACCAACAAGGCTGACCGCGTTGGTTTCAAAGTAGAAGACGGTAAGAAAATTCGTGTCTTCAAGTCGACCCAAAAAGCGGTTGATGCTTGAACACTGCTAGGTAGAAGACCATGGCACGACTGAAAGAGATTTACCGGAACGAAATCGCTCCCAAGCTTAAGGAAGAACTTAAGCTGTCGAACGTGATGGAAGTTCCGCGCGTTACCAAAATCACCCTGAACATGGGTCTGGGCGAAGCGATCGGCGACAAAAAAGTCATCGAGCACGCTGTTGCCGACCTGGAAAAGATCACCGGTCAAAAGCCGGTCGTGACTTTCGCTCGTAAATCCATCGCGGGCTTCAAAGTCCGTGAAGGATGGCCGATCGGCGTCAAGGTGACCCTGCGTAGCGACAAGATGTACGAATTCCTGGACCGCCTGCTGGCGATCTCCCTGCCTCGGGTTCGCGACTTCCGCGGCCTGAATGCCAAGTCCTTCGATGGCCGTGGCAACTACAGCATGGGCGTGAAAGAGCAGATCATCTTCCCGGAAATCGATTACGACAAGATCGATGCTCTGCGCGGTTTGGACATCACCCTGACCACCACTGCTCGTTCGGATGACGAAGGCCGCGCTCTGCTGCGTGCTTTCAAATTCCCGTTCCGCAACTGATTGGAGTAGGAAAATGGCCAAGAAGAGCATGAAAAACCGCGAGCTGAAGCGTCAGCTCACGGTAGCCAAGTTCGCCAAAAAGCGTGCTGAGCTGAAAGCGACCATCGTCAACCTGAACGCCTCTCCTGAGGAGCGTTTCGCTGCCGTTGTCGCTCTGCAGAAGCAGCCACGTGATGCCAGCGCTGCGCGTCTGCGCAACCGTTGCCGCCTGACCGGTCGTCCTCACGGTGTATACCGTAAGTTCGGCCTGGGCCGTAACATGCTGCGTCAAGCGGCAATGCGTGGTGACGTACCAGGTCTGGTCAAGGCCTCCTGGTAATCGCTGCAGGTGTGATCCCGGTGGAAGGGGAGCAATCTTCCGACCGCCGGTGACCTCGCCAACAAACAAGCCCCTATATGGGGCTTGTTTCGTTTCTGCCTTGTGTCTAGAATGACCGGCTCACCTGAGCCTGGGTTTTTTACCCAACCCGCTCGGGTGGTTGTGATAGCCGCAAGGCTAATAATTCTTGTATCAGGAGCATCTAGCCCATGAGTATGCAGGACCCGTTAGCGGACATGCTAACTCGCATCCGTAATGCCCAGATGGCTGAAAAGTCCGTCGTGAGCATGCCTTCCTCTACGCTGAAGGTTGCGGTTGCCAAAGTTCTGAAGGATGAAGGTTACATCGCTGGCTACCAAGTCAGTGGCGAAGCCAAGCCCTCCCTGTCGATCGAACTGAAGTACTTCGAAGGCCGTCCGGTCATCGAGGAACTGAAGCGCTCCAGCCGTCCAGGCCTGCGCCAGTACAAGGCCGTCACCGATCTGCCGAAAGTACGTGGCGGTCTGGGCGTGTCTATTGTCTCCACCAACAAAGGTGTGATGACTGATCGCGCTGCGCGCGCTGCCGGCGTCGGCGGCGAAGTTCTCTGCACAGTGTTCTAAGGGGGGATAGACATGTCTCGCGTCGCTAAGAACCCCGTTAAGCTGCCATCTGGTGTCGAAGTCAAATTCGCCGGCCAGCAGCTTTCGGTGAAGGGTGCCAAAGGCACTCTCGAACTGAACGTTCACTCGTCTGTTGAAGTTACCGAAGAGTCTGGTGAGCTGCGTTTCGTCGCTCGCAATGGTGACCAGCAAGCTCGCGCCATGGCCGGTACTACCCGCGCTCTGGTCAACAACATGGTCCAAGGCGTAAGCCAAGGCTTCGAGCGTAAGCTCCAGCTGGTCGGTGTTGGTTACAAGGCTCAGGCCAAGGGCACCGTCCTGAACCTGGCCCTGGGCTTCTCGCACCCAGTGGACTACGAACTGCCAGCCGGTATCACCGCTGAAACACCTAGCCAGACCGACATCCTGATCAAGGGTATCGACAAGCAGCTGGTAGGTCAGGTGGCCGCTGAAATCCGCGACTTCCGTCCGCCAGAGCCTTACAAAGGTAAAGGTGTGCGTTACGCGGACGAAGTAGTCCGTCGTAAAGAAGCCAAGAAGAAGTAGGGCCTAGCAAATGACCGACAAAAAAGTTACTCGACTGCGTCGCGCTCGCAAAGCACGCCTCAAGATGCACGAACTCGAAGTCGTGCGCCTGTGCGTGTTCCGCTCCTCGCAGCACATCTATGCCCAGGTCATTTCGGCCGACGGCAGCAAGGTTCTGGCAAGCGCCTCGACCTTGGACAAAGACCTGCGTGATGGCGCCACTGGCAACATCGACGCGGCCACTAAGGTTGGCAAGCTGGTAGCTGAGCGTGCGAAAGCCGCCGGTGTATCTCAAGTTGCCTTTGACCGTTCCGGCTTCAAGTACCATGGCCGCGTCAAAGCGCTGGCTGATGCTGCTCGTGAAGGCGGGCTGGAGTTCTAAGTTATGGCAAATAACGATCAAAAGCGCGACGAAGGCTACATCGAGAAGCTGGTTCAAGTTAACCGCGTTGCCAAGACCGTAAAAGGCGGCCGTATCTTCACCTTCACCGCGTTGACCGTGGTAGGTGATGGTAAAGGTCGTGTTGGCTTCGGCCGTGGCAAGTCGCGCGAAGTACCAGCCGCGATCCAGAAAGCCATGGAAGCTGCTCGTCGCAATATGATCCAGGTTGACCTGAAGGGCACTACCCTGCAGTACGCCACCAAGGCTGCCCACGGCGCCTCGAAGGTTTACATGCAGCCTGCTTCGGAAGGTACCGGTATCATCGCCGGCGGCGCAATGCGTGCTGTCCTGGAAGTTGCTGGTGTTCAGAACGTTCTGGCCAAGTGCTACGGTTCGACCAACCCAGTGAACGTGGTTTACGCCACCTTCAAGGGTCTGAAAGCCATGCAATCTCCTGAATCCATTGCTGCCAAGCGCGGCAAGAGCGTCGAGGAGATCTTCTGATCATGGCAACCGTTAAAGTAACGCTGATCAAGAGCGTCTCGGGCCGTATTCCTAACCACAAACTGTGCGTTAAGGGTCTGGGTCTGCGTCGCATCGGTCACACTGTAGAAGTCCAGGATACTCCCGAGAATCGCGGGATGATCAACAAGGCTTACTACATGCTGCGCGTCGAGGGTTAATCGATGAAACTCAATGATCTGAGTCCAGCGCCGGGTTCCCGTCGCGAAAAACATCGTCCGGGTCGTGGTATCGGTAGCGGTCTGGGTAAGACCGGCGGCCGTGGCCACAAAGGTCAGACCTCCCGTTCGGGTGGTTCGATCGCTCCGGGCTTCGAAGGCGGTCAACAGCCGCTGCACCGTCGTCTGCCGAAATTCGGCTTCGTTTCGCTGAAAGCCATGGACCGCGCAGAAGTGCGTCTGTCCGAGCTGGCCAAAGTGGAAGGCGACGTGATCTCCGTGCAATCCCTGAAGGATGCCAACGTGATCAACCAGCACATTCAGCGTGTGAAAATCATGCTGTCTGGCGAAGTTACTCGCGCAGTCACCATCAAGGGCATCGCAGCCACCAAGGGTGCGCGTGCGGCTATCGAAGCAGCTGGCGGCAAATTCGAGGAATAAATGGCTAAGCAAGGTGCTCTCTCTTCGCTCGGTAAGGGCGGGATGTCGGAACTCTGGGCTCGTCTGCGCTTTCTGTTCATGGCGATCATCGTCTATCGGATAGGTGCGCATATCCCGGTTCCAGGCATCAATCCGGACCGTTTGGCGGATCTGTTTCGGCAGAATGAGGGGACCATTCTTAGCTTGTTCAACATGTTTTCCGGTGGTGCGCTTGAGCGCATGAGCATCTTTGCACTGGGGATCATGCCGTACATTTCGGCATCGATCATCATGCAGCTGATGACGGCGGTCAGCCCGCAACTGGAGCAGTTGAAGAAGGAAGGTGAAGCTGGCCGTCGCAAGATCAGCCAGTACACCCGCTACGGCACCGTTATTCTGGCGCTGGTCCAAGCCATTGGCATGTCCATTGGCCTGGCCAACCAGGGCGTGGCGTTTTCTGCCGGTCTAGGCTTCCATGTCGTCGCGGTTTCCACGTTTGTGGCAGGCGCGATGTTCATGATGTGGCTGGGCGAGCAGATCACCGAGCGCGGTGTGGGCAACGGTATCTCGATGTTGATCTTCGCGGGTATCGTTGCCGGTCTTCCGAGAGCAATCGGGCAGTCTTTCGAGTCTGCGCGCACAGGCGATATCAACATTTTCGCCCTGGTCGCTATCGGTTTGCTGGCAGTAGCGATTATCGGTTTCGTGGTGTTCATTGAGCGTGGTCAGCGTCGTATCGCCGTTCACTACGCCAAGCGTCAGCAGGGCCGCAAGGTCTTCGCTGCGCAGACCAGCCACTTGCCGTTGAAGGTGAACATGGCAGGGGTTATCCCGGCCATTTTCGCCAGCAGCATTTTGCTGTTCCCGGCTTCGCTGGGTGCCTGGTTCGGTCAGTCCGAAGGTATGGGCTGGCTGCAGGACATCTCGCAGTCGATCGCTCCTGGTCAGCCGTTGAACATTTTGCTGTTTAGTGCAGGGATCATTTTCTTCTGCTTCTTCTACACAGCGTTGATGTTCAATCCGAAAGACGTAGCGGAAAACCTGAAGAAGTCCGGTGCCTTTATTCCGGGTATCCGTCCTGGTGAGCAGTCGGCGCGCTACATTGATGGCGTTCTGACCCGTTTGACCATGTTCGGTGCCCTATACATGATGGCCGTCTGCCTTCTGCCCCAGTTCCTGGTGGTGGCAGCAAATGTGCCGTTCTACCTTGGCGGGACCTCGTTGCTGATTGTGGTAGTGGTTGTGATGGACTTCATGTCCCAAGTACAATCGCACCTCGTTTCGCACCAGTACGAATCCCTGATGAAGAAAGCCAACCTGAAAGGCTACGGTGGCAGCGGTTTGCTGCGCTGATACGCCCCTAAGGTTCGAGGAGTCGGTAATGAAAGTTCGTGCATCGGTGAAAAAGCTGTGCCGTAACTGCAAGATCATCCGTCGCGAAGGCGTCGTACGAGTGATCTGCAGCGCGGAACCGCGTCACAAACAGCGCCAAGGCTGATTGTGATCGTCGCTTCAAACCCAGCAGCTAGTGTGCTGCTGGGTTGATTATTCGTTTCTACAGCGATATTATCTCGCGCCCTATTTCTTGGCTTCCGGGGCGTAGGTAGCTGTCAATTGGAGTCCCACTGAATGGCCCGTATTGCAGGCGTCAACATTCCAGATAACAAGCATACTGTTATCTCGCTGACCTACATCTATGGTGTCGGTCGCACAACTGCGCAGAAGATCTGTGCAGACGCTGGTGTAAACCCAGCCGCTAAGATCAAGGATCTGAGCGACGAGCAAATCGAAACCCTGCGTGGCGAAGTCGCGAAGTTCACCACCGAAGGTGACCTGCGTCGTGACATCAACATGAAGATCAAGCGCTTGATGGACCTGGGTTGCTACCGCGGCCTGCGTCATCGTAAAGGTCTGCCGGTTCGCGGTCAGCGCACCAAGACCAACGCACGCACCCGTAAGGGCCCGCGTAAGCCGATCCGCAAGTAACCGCCCAGGAATATAGACATGGCAAAACCTGCTGCTCGTCCTCGTAAGAAAGTCAAAAAGACAGTGGTTGATGGCATCGCCCACATCCACGCTTCTTTTAACAACACCATCGTGACCATCACCGACCGTCAGGGCAATGCTTTGTCCTGGGCGACCTCCGGTGGTTCGGGTTTCCGTGGTTCGCGCAAATCCACCCCGTTCGCAGCTCAGATTGCTGCTGAGCGTGCTGGTCAAGCTGCGCTGGAATACGGTCTGAAGAACCTCGACGTTAACGTCAAGGGTCCAGGTCCAGGTCGTGAGTCCGCCGTTCGTGCATTGAACAGCTGCGGCTACAAGATCGCCAGCATCACCGACGTGACGCCAATCCCGCATAACGGGTGCCGTCCGCCGAAGAAGCGTCGCGTGTAATCAGGAGACAGAAGAATGGCACGTTACATTGGTCCAAAATGCAAACTGTCTCGTCGTGAAGGCACCGATCTGTTCCTGAAGAGCGGCGTTCGCGCTCTGGAATCGAAGTGCAACATCGAAGCAGCCCCAGGTATCCACGGCCAGCGCCGTGGCCGTCAGTCCGACTACGGTACCCAGCTGCGCGAGAAACAAAAAGTCCGTCGTATCTACGGTGTTCTGGAGCGTCAGTTCCGCGGTTACTACCAAGCTGCTGCCTCGAAAAAAGGCGCAACCGGTGAGAACCTGCTGCAACTGCTCGAGTGCCGTCTGGATAACGTCGTTTACCGTATGGGCTTCGGCTCGACTCGTTCCGAGTCCCGTCAGCTGGTTTCGCACAAAGCGATCAGCGTCAACGGTAAGACTGTAAACATTCCATCCTACCAAGTTCGTCCGGGTGACGTGGTCGCGGTTCGCGAGAAGTCGCTGAGCCAGCTGCGCATTGTTCAAGCCCTTGAACTGTGCGCCCAGCGTGGCCGCGTTGAGTGGGTTGATGTGGATGCTGCTAAAAAGTCGGGCGTTTTCAAGAACGTTCCTGCTCGCAGCGACCTGTCCGCCGACATCAACGAGAACCTGATTGTCGAGCTCTACTCCAAGTAAGGGCTAGAAAATAGGTGCATCCATGCAGATTTCGGTAAATGAGTTCCTGACTCCCCGCCACATTGATGTGCAGGTAGTCAGTCCGACCCGCGCCAAGATCACGCTCGAGCCTCTCGAGCGTGGCTTCGGCCATACCCTGGGCAACGCGCTGCGCCGCATCCTGTTGTCCTCCATGCCTGGCTGTGCAGTAGTCGAGGCCGAGATCGATGGCGTACTCCATGAGTACTCCGCGATCGAAGGTGTTCAGGAAGACGTCATTGAAATCCTGTTGAACCTGAAAGGCCTGGCTATCAAACTGCACGGTCGTGACGAAGTTACGCTGACCTTGTCGAAAAAGGGTTCGGGGGTGGTTACCGCTGCCGATATTCAGCTGGATCACGATGTCGAGATCGTCAACCCCGATCACGTAATCGCGAACCTGGCGTCGAATGGCGCCCTGAACATGAAGCTCACCGTAGCTCGTGGTCGTGGTTACGAGCCGGCCGACTCCCGTCAGACCGACGAAGACGAAAGCCGTAGCATTGGCCGTCTGCAGTTGGACGCTTCGTTCAGCCCGGTGCGTCGTATCGCCTATGTGGTCGAAAACGCCCGTGTTGAACAGCGTACCAACTTGGACAAGCTGGTCATTGATCTGGAAACCAACGGCACCCTGGATCCTGAAGAGGCTATCCGCCGCGCTGCGACCATCCTGCAACAGCAGCTGGCCGCGTTCGTCGACCTCAAAGGTGACAGTGAGCCGGTTGTTGTCGAGCAGGAAGACGAGATCGATCCGATCCTGCTGCGTCCGGTTGACGACCTGGAACTGACTGTACGTTCGGCCAACTGCCTCAAGGCGGAGAACATCTACTACATCGGCGACCTGATTCAGCGTACCGAAGTAGAGCTGTTGAAGACTCCTAACCTGGGCAAGAAGTCCCTGACTGAAATCAAGGACGTCCTGGCCTCTCGTGGTCTGTCTCTCGGCATGCGCCTCGACAACTGGCCGCCTGCAAGTCTTAAGAAAGACGACAAGGCGACCGCCTGATCGTCGTAATCACCGAACGTAGTGTTTGGTAAGGAATGAATCATGCGTCATCGTAAAAGTGGACGTCACCTGAGCCGTACCAGCTCTCACCGCAAAGCTATGTTCCAGAACATGGCAGTGTCGCTGATCGAGCACGAGCTGATCAAAACCACCCTGCCGAAAGCCAAGGAACTGCGCCGCGTTGCCGAGCCGCTGATCACCCTGGCCAAGGAAGACAGCGTTGCTAACCGTCGTCTGGCCTTCGACCGTACCCGTTCGAAGTCCGCTGTTGGCAAACTGTTCAACGATCTGGGCAAGCGTTACGCCACCCGTCAGGGCGGCTACCTGCGCATCCTGAAGTGCGGTTTCCGCGCTGGCGACAACGCGCCTATGGCGTACGTCGAGCTGGTTGATCGTCCAGTCGGTGGTGCTGTAGAAGCTGCCGAGTAAGACGTTCTGTCTGCTACAAAGAACCGGGCCTAGTGCCCGGTTTTTTGTTTGTGCACGTATTGTTAATTTCTATTGATACAAGTCATGTAATGAATTTGTCCTGAAACAACCGCTCGTCAATACTCCTATCCAAGCCGATTAGCCGGCACTTCAAGACCGATAAGGAGAGCCCATGAGCAAGATTCTCACCACCGCCAGCGGTGCACCTGTAGCTGACAACCAGAACTCCCGCTCTGCCGGCCCCCGCGGCCCGCTGCTGCTCGACGATTTCCACCTGATCGAGAAGCTCGCCCACTTCAACCGCGAGAACATCCCCGAGCGTCGTGTTCACGCCAAGGGTTCGGGTGCCTATGGCACGTTTACCGTTACCCGCGACATCACCGCATACACCAGCGCCAAGCTGTTCGAGCAGGTCGGCAAACAGACTGAAACCTTCCTGCGTTTCTCCACCGTCGGTGGCGAACGGGGTTCGGCCGACACCGAGCGTGACCCGCGTGGTTTTGCGCTGAAGTTCTATACCGAGGAAGGCAACTGGGACATCGTTGGCAACAACACCCCGGTGTTCTTCATCCGTGACCCGCTCAAGTTCCCGGACTTTATCCACACCCAGAAGCGCCACCCGCAATCCAACCTGAAGAACGCCCAGATGATGTGGGACTTCTGGTCGCACTCCCCCGAGGCATTGCACCAGGTCACCATCCTGTTCTCCGACCGCGGCATTCCGGACGGCTATCGTCACATGCACGGCTTCGGCAGCCACACCTACAGCCTGATCAGTGCTGAAGGCGAGCGCACCTGGGTCAAATGGCATTTCAAGACCCAGCAAGGCATCAAGAACCTCGCTCCAGCCGACGCGGCACGCCTGGCCGGTACAGACCCGGACTACGCCCAGCGTGACCTGTTCGAGGCCATCGAGCGTGGCGACTACCCGCGCTGGACCGTGTGCATTCAGGTGATGAGTGAAGCCGAGGCGGCGAGCCGCGACGAGAATCCGTTCGACGTGACCAAGACCTGGTCGCAAAAGGACTACCCGCTGATCGAGGTGGGTGTGCTGGAGCTCAACCGCAACCCGCTCAACTACTTCGCAGAAGTCGAGCAGGCCGCGTTCGGCCCTAGCAACATGGTCCCTGGCGTGGGGCTGTCGCCAGACCGCATGCTGCAAGGTCGCGTGTTCGCCTACGCCGATGCGCACCGCTACCGCGTGGGTACCAACCACCAGCAACTGCCGGTCAATGCACCGCGCTGCCCGGTCAACAGCTACCAGCGTGACGGTTCGATGGCCACGGGCAGCTACGGCAGTGCGCCGAACTACGAGCCCAACAGCTACGGCGACGCGCCCAAGCAGTCCCCACGCCATGCCGAGCCTGCACTGGCTCTCAATGGTTCGGCTGATCGCTACGATCACCGCGAGGACAACGACTACTACAGCCATGCCGGTGCGTTGTTCCGCCTGATGAACGAACAGCAGAAGGCCTTGCTGATCAGTAATATCGCCGGTGCCATGGCTGGGGTGAGCGAGGATGTGATCCAGCGCCAGCTCCAGTACTTCTTCAAGGCTGACGCAGCCTACGGTGAGGGCGTTGCCAAGGCGTTGGGCGTGAATCTCGCCTAACTCGAAGTGATAAGAAGAACCGCCCTCATTTGGGCGGTTTTTCAATGAATATCACTACTGTTTAGGCGATTTTTTGCATGTTATTGCGCGTTTATCCGTGACCGCGAGCACAACCTGGTTCACACTATGTCCATTGATGTTTTCACATGGAGAAGCAGGGCGATGCAAGGTCACCCGGACGTAATCAACTACCTCGTCACGTTGCTGAAGGGCGAACTGGCAGCACGCGACCAGTACTTCATTCACTCGCGTATGTATGAAGACTGGGGCCTGTCCAAGCTCTACGAGCGCATCAACCACGAGATGGAAGAAGAGACGCAGCACGCCGACGCGCTGATGCGCCGCATCCTCATGCTCGAAGGTACCCCCGACATGCGTGCCGATGACCTCGAAGTGGGCAGCACCGTGCCGGAAATGATCGAGGCTGACCTCAAGCTCGAATACAAGGTGCGTGCCGCGCTGTGCAAAGGCATCGAGCTGTGCGAGCTGCACAAGGACTACATCAGCCGCGACATCCTGCGCGCGCAGCTGGCTGACACTGAAGAAGATCACACCTACTGGCTGGAGAAGCAGCAGGGCCTGATCAAGGTGATCGGCCTGGAGAACTACCTGCAGTCGCAGATGTAAGTTATCCACAGCCCGCGAAAAAGCCCCTGGCACCTACGGTACCAGGGGTTTTTTTATGCACAGGCGGATCAGGCCCGGTCACGCTCCAACAGCGGCTTGAGGTAATGCCCGGTGTAGGACTGCTTCATCTTGGCCAGCTCTTCCGGCGTACCGCAGGCAATGATCTGCCCACCCTTGGAGCCACCCTCCGGCCCCAGGTCCACCAGCCAGTCGGCCGTCTTGATCACGTCCAGGTTGTGCTCGATCACCACCACGGTGTTGCCGTGGTCGCGCAGGCGGTGCAGCACATCGAGCAACTGCTGGATATCGGCAAAGTGCAGGCCGGTGGTCGGCTCGTCGAGGATGTACAGGGTCTTGCCGGTGTCACGCTTGGACAGCTCGCGCGACAGCTTCACCCGCTGCGCCTCACCGCCGGACAAGGTCGTCGCCGACTGCCCCAGCTTGATGTACGACAGGCCCACGTCCATCAGCGTTTGCAGCTTGCGCGCCAGTGCCGGCACCGCATCGAAGAACTCGCGGGCATCCTCGATGGTCATTTCCAGCACCTCGTGGATGTTCTTGCCCTTGTACTTGATCTCCAGGGTTTCGCGGTTGTAGCGCTTGCTCTTGCACACATCGCACGGCACGTAGATGTCCGGCAAGAAGTGCATCTCGACCTTGATCAGGCCGTCGCCCTGGCAGGCTTCGCACCGGCCCCCTTTGACGTTGAACGAGAAGCGACCGGGGCCATAGCCGCGCGAGCGCGACTCGGGCACGCCCGAGAACAGTTCGCGGATAGGCGTGAAGATACCGGTGTAGGTTGCCGGGTTGGAGCGCGGTGTGCGGCCAATCGGGCTCTGGTCGATATCGACCACCTTGTCCAGGTGCTGCATGCCGTCCATGCTGCTGTGCGGCGCGGCTTCCAGGCTGCTGGCACCGTTCAGCGCGGTCGCGGCGAGCGGGTACAAGGTGTTGTTGATCAGCGTTGACTTGCCCGAACCCGATACGCCTGTCACGCAGGTCAGCAGGCCGATCGGGATTTCCAGGTCGACGTTTTGCAGGTTGTTGCCGCGGGCACCCTTGAGTTTCAGCGAGAGCTTCTTGTCGCGCGGTGTGCGTTTGGCCGGCACGGCGATCTTCTTGCGCCCGGACAGGTACTTGCCGGTCAGCGAGTCAGGGTGCGCCATGACCTCTTCAGGCGTGCCCTCGGCGACGATCTGGCCGCCATGCACCCCGGCCCCCGGGCCGATGTCCACCACGTAGTCAGCCAGGCGGATAGCATCCTCGTCGTGCTCCACCACGATTACCGTGTTGCCAAGGTCGCGCAGGTGGTTGAGGGTGGCCAGCAGGCGGTCGTTGTCGCGTTGATGAAGACCGATGGACGGTTCGTCGAGGATGTACATCACCCCGACCAGGCCCGCGCCGATCTGGCTGGCAAGTCGGATGCGCTGGGCTTCACCGCCCGACAGGGTGTCGGCGCTGCGGTCCAGTGTCAGGTAGTCCAGGCCGACGTTGACCAGAAACTGCAGGCGCTCGCAGATTTCCTTGAGAATCTTCGAGGCAATTTCGCCTCGGCGCCCGGTCAGGGTCAGCTCGCCGAAGTAGTTGCTGGCTTCACCGATGGGCAGGTTGGTAACTGCCGGCAGGGTTTTCTCGCCAACCCACACGTGGCGGGCCTCGCGCCGCAGGCGGGTACCGCGGCAGTCGGGGCAGGGCTGGGTGCCGAGCAGCTTGGCCAGCTCTTCACGCACCGTGGCCGACTCGGTTTCGCGGTAGCGCCGCTCCAGGTTCGGCACGATGCCTTCGAACGGGTGCGAGCGCTTGACGATGTCGCCCCGGTCGTTGAGGTACTTGAAGTCCACGCTCTGCTTGCCGCTGCCTTGCAGGATCACCTTCTGGTGCTCGGCCGACAGCTCGCCGAACGGCGCCTCCAGGCTGAACCCGTAATGCGCGGACAGCGAGCCGAGCATCTGGAAGTAATAGACGTTGCGCCGGTCCCAGCCACGTATCGCGCCCTCGGCCAAGGTCAGCTCGGTATTGACCAGGCGCTTGGTGTCGAAGAACTGCTTGACGCCCAGGCCGTCACAGGTCGGGCAGGCACCGGCCGGGTTGTTGAACGAGAACAGCTTGGGTTCCAGCTCGCTGATCGCATGGCCGCAGACCGGGCAGGCGAAGCGGGCGGAGAAGATCATCTCTTCGCCTTCCTCATCGTCCATCGGCGCCACCAGCGCGATGCCGTCGGCCAGCTTGAGCGCAGTCTCGAACGACTCGGCCAGGCGCTGCTGCAGGTCGGCGCGGACCTTGAAGCGGTCTACCACCACATCGATGCTGTGCTTCTTCTGCTTGTCCAGCTTGGGCAGCTCATCGAGCTCGTAGAGCTTGCCGTTGACCCGTGCGCGGACGAAGCCCTGGGCGCGCAGCTCGTCGAACACCGCCAGGTGCTCGCCCTTGCGCTCGCGGATTACCGGGGCCAGCAGCATCAGCTTGCTGCCTTCTGGGCGCTCCAGTACCAGGTCGACCATCTGGCTGATGGTCTGCGCTTCCAGCGGGATGTCGTGGTCCGGGCAGCGCGGAGTGCCGACGCGGGCATAAAGCAGGCGCAGGTAGTCGTAGATCTCGGTGATCGTGCCCACGGTAGAGCGCGGGTTGTGCGACGTCGACTTCTGCTCGATGGAGATGGCCGGGGAGAGCCCTTCGATGGTGTCGACGTCGGGCTTTTCCATCATCGACAGGAACTGCCGGGCATAGGCCGACAGGGATTCGACATAGCGGCGCTGGCCTTCGGCGTACAGCGTGTCGAACGCCAGTGAGGACTTGCCGGATCCGGACAGGCCGGTGATCACGATCAGCTTGTCCCGCGGCAGGGTCAGGTCGATGTTCTTCAGGTTGTGGGTACGTGCCCCACGAATCAGGATCTTGTCCACTGCGGCCTCGCTCGGCGGGCATAAACAAGGAAGTATACGGCGCGCTGCCATTACGCGGCAAAGCGTCGCGTATATGCCGTCTAGCTGTCGGACTGATAGAATCGCCGCCGGTTCACACGAGGTTAATCCATGCACGACACCCACAACGAGCGCATGAGTGGCAGCGAAACCCGCGCCGCAAGCGGCCTGGCCCTGGTCTTTGCCTTTCGTATGCTGGGCATGTTCATGGTCTTGCCGGTGCTGGCCACCTACGGCATGGACCTGGCAGGCGCCACGCCCGCGCTGATCGGCCTGGCCATTGGCGCCTATGGCCTGACCCAGGCGGTACTGCAGATCCCGTTCGGCATGGTGTCCGACCGCATCGGGCGGCGTCCGGTGATCTACCTGGGGCTGGTGATCTTCGCCCTGGGCAGCATTTTGGCGGCCCAGGCCGACTCTATCTGGGGCGTGATCGCCGGGCGCATTCTGCAGGGCGCGGGGGCGATTTCCGCGGCGGTCATGGCGCTGCTGTCCGACCTTACCCGCGAGCAACACCGCACCAAGGCCATGGCCATGATCGGCATGAGCATCGGCCTGTCGTTCGCCGTCGCCATGGTCGTCGGGCCACTGTTGACCAGTGCCTTCGGCTTGTCAGGATTGTTCCTTGCCACGGCGGGGCTTGCCCTGGTCGGTATCCTGCTGATCGCCTTCGTCGTGCCTAATTCCCACAGCACCCTGCAGCACCGCGAGTCGGGTGTTGCGCGCCAGGCGCTCGGCCCAACCCTGCGCCATGCGGACCTTCTGCGCCTGGATGTCGGTATCTTCGTCCTGCATGCCATCCTCATGGCCAGCTTCGTCGCGCTGCCTCTGGCCTTCGTCGAACGGGGCGGCCTGCCGAAGGAAGAACACTGGTGGGTGTACCTGACCGCGCTGTTCATCTCATTTTTTGCAATGGTGCCGTTCATCATCTATGGCGAGAAGAAGCGCAAGATGAAACGCGTGCTGGCCGGAGCGGTCAGTGTGTTGCTGCTGGTGGAGGTGTTCTTCTGGCAGTGGGCTGACAACTTGCGCGGACTGGTGATTGGCACCGTGGTATTCTTTACTGCATTCAACCTGCTGGAAGCCTCGCTGCCTTCGCTGGTTAGCAAGGTGTCGCCTGCGGGTGGCAAGGGAACGGCGATGGGGGTGTATTCCACCAGCCAGTTCCTGGGTGCCGCCCTAGGCGGAATCCTCGGTGGCTGGTTGTTCCAGCACGGTGGGCTGAACATGGTGTTTCTGGGGTGTGCGGCGCTGTGTGCCGTGTGGCTGGTCGTTGCCTTGCGCATGAACGAGCCGCCGTATGTGACCAGCCTGCGCATGCCGTTGACGCCCGAGGCAGTCCGGGAAGCCGGGTTGACCGAACGCCTGATGGCCGTGCCGGGTGTAACCGACGCCGTTGTGGTGGAAGAAGAAGCCGCCATCTATATCAAACTGGATACGAAAATTTTGGACCGTACGACCCTCGAGCGTCTGGTGAACCCAGCCTCTTCGGCGTGCGAAGCCTAGGAGAACGTTATGGCCCGTGGGGTTAACAAAGTCATTCTGGTCGGCACCTGTGGCCAGGATCCCGAAGTCCGCTACCTGCCCAACGGTAACGCCGTGACCAACCTGAGCCTGGCTACCAGCGAGCAGTGGACCGACAAGCAGTCGGGCCAGAAGGTCGAGCGTACCGAGTGGCACCGTGTGTCGATGTTCGGCAAGGTTGCCGAAATCGCCGGCGAATACCTGCGCAAGGGTTCGCAGGTGTACATCGAAGGCAAGCTGCAGACCCGTGAGTGGGAAAAAGACGGCATCAAGCGCTACACCACCGAAATCATCGTCGACATGCAGGGCACCATGCAGCTGCTGGGCGGCCGTCCGCAGAACCAGCAAGGTGGCGGCGACCAGTACAATCAAGGTGGTGGTAACAACTACAACCAGGGTGGCCAGCAGCAACAATACAACCAGGCGCCACCACGTCAGCAGGCCCAGCGCCCGCAACAGGCTCCTCAGCGCCCAGCGCCGCAGCAGCCAGCGCCGCAGCCGGCCGCTGACTTTGACAGCTTTGATGACGATATTCCGTTCTGATCAGAGCGGTTAGGCGTCGCGCTACATCGAAAGCCCAGGGCATTTGCCCTGGGTTTTTTTTAGTGCGAGGAAACTTCACGGGCGCAAATGAAAGGTAAGCCCCCCGAGCGTCAGGCATCGCCATCCAGCGCTGCCTGGGCAAACTGCACATCCAGCTCCGGCGTAGCCCCGCTGATACCGATGCCGCCGATATGCTGGCCATTCGCATCCATGATTGGCAGGCCACCCCCCAGTAGTGTGAAGCCAGGCAGTGACGCATAGGGATTCGCTGGCAGGGCAGCACTGCGCTCTGCAAGTGTTCTGGAGGCAAGCGGGAAACGGGCGGAAGTCGCGGCCTTGAGCTTTGCGACCTGGATGCTGCCGCTGCTGGTGCCGTCCATGCGGTGGAAGTGCTTGAGGTTGCCATGGTTGTCGACAATGCTGATGACGATGGCAAAGCCCTCGGCCTGGGCAGCGCGTTCGGCGGCTGAGGCCATTGCCCGGGCGGCTTCGGCAGTGATCGAGGCGGAGGGAGGCGGGGCTGCTGTCAGGGGATCAGCCAGCGAGGGTGCCGCCAGCAACAGCGAGCACATGAGGAGACTGGCACGGCCGTAATAGGTTTTCATGCAAGCATTACCCTTAGGATTTTTCGGGCAACCTAGCAGGCGACTGGCGTTTGTTGATGTAGTCCGTTTCTGAAACCGATGTCGGCCTGTCTCAAAAGGACGGCAGCGAGCCGTCCAAGGTCATTCGCCTAGTAGAAAAGCCGCGGCTCCGGCGAATCCAGCAGGCTGACCAGCTTGGTCAGGGCAAAGCCCAGTTCCGAACGGCTCGGCGTCATCAGGGCGATACGCACGCCACAGGTGGCAGCGCTGCGTTCAGGCAGGAACTGGCTGCCGCTGACCACGGTGACGCCATTGTTGCGCGCCAGGTTGGCAAATTCGTCGCTGGTCCAGGGTTCGGGCAGTTCCAGCCAGATATGAAAACTGTAGGGCTGGCTGCGGATCTTGTACTTGCCGAGGATTTCACGGGCCATCTGCTGGCGCGTTGCCGCTTCGTCCTGCTGCACCTGCACCAGTTGCTCGGCCATGCCGCTGTTGATCAGGTTGCTGGCCAGTTGTGCCATCAACGGCGATGGCATCCACACGCTGCTGCGCACCATCGACGACAGCCGCGACAGGGTTTGCGGCGGGGCATACAGGTAGCCGATACGCAGCGCTGGCAGCACGCTCTTGGACAAGCTGGTCAGGTATACCGAGCGTTCGGGTGCATAGGCGGCCAAGGGCTTGTAGCCAGGTGCTGGCTCCAGGAAACCGTAGATATCGTCATCGACGATGAACAGGTCGAACTCGCGGGCAATGGCGGCGATGGCTTCGCGGCGTGCGTGGGGCATGATCGAGTTGGTCGGGTTCTGGTGGGTGGTGACGCACACCAGCAGGGAAGGGCGGTGTTCTACGCACGCTGCGCGCAAGGCCTCGGGAATCAGGCCGTGTTCGTCCATGGCCACACCGCGCAGGCGGCGCCCCATGCTATGGGCCAGCGAAATGATGCCTGGGTAGCAAAACGACTCGCACAGTATGACGTCGTCGCCTTTGGACAGGCTGCTGATGGCCACCAGCAGGCCATGCTGGGCACCCGAGGTCAGCACCACCTGCTGCCAGTTGGCATCAGGCAACCAGCGCTGGATCCAGGCCGCTCCGGCCTGCTTGTGCGTCGCATGGCCACCTTCGGTGACGTAATCGAGCACCTGGGCCAGGTCGGGTGACGCGGCCAGTTCGTTTATTGCCCCGCGCAGCCAGTCGGTCATGTGCGCGTCATTGGGCTTGATGATCGAAAGGTCGATCTGCCCGCTCTCGCGTTCGGCTGGCGGCATCAAGGGGCGTGCTGCCGGGGCCTGCGCCTGGCGTTGCTGCAGCACGAAGGTGCCGCGCCCCACCTCGCCCACCACCAGGCCACGTTTGGCCGCTTCGTCATAGGCTCGGCCGATGGTGCCAGGCGTCACGTTCAGTGATTCGGCCAGGTCCTTGAGTGTCGGCAAGCGTTCGCCAGCGGTCAGCCGGCCGCTGCCGATGTCCTGTTCAAGGGCGTCGGCGATCATCAGATAGACCGGCTGTGCCAGGTCGCTGTAGTGAGGAACCCACATGGAAATGGCACCAGAAGCTGCAAGAACGCGAAAGCCTAGCACGAAAGGTCTGATAGGAGTAATTGTGTTTTTTTCTAGGTAAATTGCACCGATTGAGGTGGTTTCGCTAAACAAAAACGGAGGAAGGGGCGAATCGCGTTCCGGCTGTACTCGGCACTAGGCACGCGTGTCTACGGCGGTTTTTCCAGAAATCTTTTGAAATCAATAAGTTGATTGAATCGATTCAATCGATGTTCTTTCTTGATGATGAAATAAATTGAGTCGATTCTATTTTTGTAATTACAATGATTGAGTCGATGCAATTGACGGGTGCCCTTTCTGCCTCCGCCACCCCCATCGCACAGCTGTGAACGGCTTCAAAAAAAAGACAATGTCTGCCGCCTCTGCCCGGCTTAGCACGACACCGAATGGCCACAAGCTAGCTCAATGGACTAACACTCGAAATGGAAAGCGCACACCTGCAACAAGCAGCCGAGCCTCAGACTTCACTGGAGATTCGCCTGCCTTGGGTGACTTCAAGTGCCTGGCAAACCGTACTGAACAATACCCCCCTCGATTTTGAAACCAGCAAAGAGCTCTATCCGCAGCTCAAGGACCAGGCACAGGAAGTGCTGGGCAAAGCACTCTGCCAACAGATTCGTGGCTTCGTCGAAGACCCGCAGCTGACCTGCATGATCGTGCGCAACTGCCCACGCGACCGCGACGTCCCCCCTACGCCGTACTCCGGGGTACTCAGCCCGCGCAGCACGCCGATAGCCTGCCTGGTCAGCCTGACCATGCAGAGCCTGATGGGGATCAACCCGATCGTTTATGAAGGGGAGAACGACGGGCGCCTGTTCCGCCATGTCATCCCGGCGCGTACCTCGTCCAGCCACAAGAGCTCCCACGGCTCGCGGCTGCGCTTTTCCTACCACGTCGACAACCCCGACTTGCCGTTGTCGTCCGAGCCACTGGGCAGCGCTTCGTGCTGCCCGGAGTACCTGTCGTTCTTCGGCATGCGCTGTGACCCGCGTATCAGCACAACCCTGGTCAACCTCGATGCCGTAGTGGCGGCGCTGCCCGCGGCCAGCGTGCGCGAGCTTTGCCAGCCACAGTTCGAAATTCGCCGCCCCGACTCGTTCACCGCCAATCGGCGCTGCACCGCGGAGCTGCCCGTGCTGGCACGTGGCAACGCGGACGAGTGGCTGTGCCGTTTCGACAGCGAAAACACCCACGGGCTGAACCTGCGTGCCGAGCAAGCCCTGGCCAGCCTGCGCGGCGTGCTGGAAACCCGCCGCTTCGATGAGCCGCACCTGCTGCTGCCGGGCGACTTCATGGTGTTCAAGAACCAGCGCGTGTTGCATGCCCGTGATGGCTTCGAGCCGCAAAACGACGGTGCCGACCGCTGGCTGATGCGCCTGTTCGCGGTCAACGACCTGAACCGTGTGCATTTCACCCGCGCCGATCACCTCTACGAAGTGCGCTCCTGATCTCACTCAACCACTCGATGGAAGTAATGCTATGGAACTGTTAGGCGCTTTCTGGGCGGAACACTGGCTGCTGGCGATCCTGATGCTGGGGGCGATCGCGTTCATTGCCGGCTTCGTCGACAGCATTGCTGGCGGTGGCGGGCTGTTTCTGGTCCCCGGGTTTTTGCTGGTGGGCATGCCGCCGCAAGTGGCCCTGGGGCAAGAAAAACTGGTCAGCACCCTGGGCACGCTGGCGGCCATTCGCAACTTTCTGGCCAACAGCAAGATGGTCTGGAAGGTGGCGCTGGTCGGCGTGCCGTTCTCGTTGCTCGGGGCCTACCTGGGGGCGCACCTGATTGTGTCGATCTCCCAGGAGACCGTGGGCAAGATCATCCTGGCGCTGATCCCGGTCGGCATCCTGATCTTCCTCACCCCCAAGGACCGCCCGGTCGAGGAGCGCGAGCTGTCTCCACGGGTGCTGTACACCGTGGTGCCGCTGACCTGCCTGACCATCGGCTTTTATGACGGTTTCTTCGGCCCCGGCACCGGCAGCATGTTCATCATCGCCTTCCACTACCTGCTGCGCATGGACCTGGTGTCCAGCTCGGCCAACTCCAAGACCTTCAACTTCGCGTCCAACATCGGCGCACTGGTGGCGTTCATCATGGCCGGCAAGGTTGTGTACCTGCTGGCCCTGCCACTGGTGGCCTGCAACATTCTCGGTAACCACATGGGCAGTGCGCTGGCCTTGCGCAAAGGCAACGACGTGGTGCGCAAGGTGTTGGTGTTCTCGATGCTGTGCCTGTTCACCAGCCTGGGCGTGAAGTACCTGGTCTGACTTACCCAACCGGAGATAACTGATGAAAACCGCATTCGTAACCGGCGCCTCCTCGGGGTTTGGCCGTGCCATCTGTCGTACCTTGGTTGCCAAGGGCTATCGCGTGATCGGTGGTGCCCGGCGCATGGATAAACTGCAGGCACTGGAGGGTGAACTGGGGGTCAATTTCATCCCGCTGGCCCTGGATGTCACCGATCCGGTGTCGCTTGAGCAGGCCGTCGAGCAGATCCGTGATGCGTCGCTGCAGATCGACCTGCTGGTGAACAACGCCGGGCTGGCGCTGGGCGTCGACCGCGCCCAGGCCAGCAGCGCCGAAAACTGGCAGCGGATGATCGACACCAATGTCACCGGGCTGGCCATGGTCACCCACAAGATCCTGCCGCAGATGGTGGCGGCGGACAGCGGGATGATCATCAACATCGGCTCCATTGCCGGCACTTACCCCTACCCAGGCGGCAACGTGTATGGCGCCAGCAAGGCATTCGTTCGCCAGTTCAGCCTCAATCTGCGTGCCGACCTGGCCGGTACGTGTGTTCGGGTGAGCAACATTGAACCGGGCCTGTGCTCGGGCACCGATTTTTCGCTGGTGCGCCTGAAGGGCGATGTGGAGGCCGTGCAGGCTCTGTACCGTGATGTGGAGGCGATTCTGCCGGAGGATATCGCGGCCACGGTGGCCTGGATTGCGGACCAGCCCGCGCATGTGAATATCAATACCATCGAGATCATGCCGGTGGCGCAGAGCAGTGCGGCGCTTAATGTGGTGCGTGATCTGCCTAGGCCGTTGGGCGCTGCTTGATTGCCCCGTTATCGTTTGGGCCAACTGGCGCCATGGCGGCTGATGGCCTCTTCGCGGGATCTTGTGGGGTTTACCGCGAAGAGGCCAGTGAGATCAATGCAACCTCCTAAGTGGCTGGAACCTGTAGCATTTGGTTTCAGGTTCAGAAATGTCTTACGGCGGGTGGGTTTGTTGGCTGTGAGGTGCATGTCGGGAGAAAAGGGTGGGCACGGGGTGTTCGCCACAACAGCTTCAGCGCCTGTGAGATCGAGCGCCGCCCGCGCGGCGCATCGCGACGCAAGGCCGCTCCTACATCTGTTTCGGGCCAATGAGGTCTGTGACATTTGCGCGCGACCGCCTTGTTGGTACGGCGCGATATCGAGGCGGGCGCCAAGGGGCCGCGCGCCAATGCCTCAGGAATAATTGGCCCGAAACAAATGTAGGAGCGGCCTTGCGTCGCGATGCGCCGCGCGGGCGGCGCTCGATCTCACAGGCGCTGAAGCTGTTGTGGCGAGCATCTGTCAGCCCCACACCGATCCCCAACCCCTCCCCTGACCCACGTCATCGCACCTTCCCGATTCTTGACTAGTCTTATCCATTGGCGGCCATCAAAAACCCGCCACCGTGATGACTACCAAAAGGCGCCGGCCATGTTCCGTGCGTCCACCACCTGATCAGGAGTGCACGATGGACCTCAACCGTCGGCAATTCTTCAAGGTCGCCGCCGTCGGCCTTGGAGGCTCTAGCCTGGCGGCGTTGGGCATGGCCCCGACGCCGGCCTTCGCCGAGCAGGTACGCCACTTCAAGCTGGCGCACACCATCGAAACCCGCAACACCTGCCCCTACTGCTCGGTCGGCTGCGGCCTGATCATGTACAGCCAAGGCGATGCGGGCAAAAACGTCAAACAGAACATCATCCACATCGAAGGCGACGCCGACCACCCGGTCAACCGCGGCACGCTGTGCCCCAAAGGCGCAGGCCTTCTGGACTTTATCCACAGCCCGAGCCGCCTGCAGTACCCCGAAGTGCGCAAGGCGGGCAGCAAGGAATGGGTGCGGGTGGAGTGGGACGAGGCGCTCGACCGCATCGCCCACTTGATGAAGCAGGACCGCGACGCCAACTTCATCGAGAAAAACGCCCAGGGGCAAACCGTCAACCGCTGGCTCACCACCGGTTTTCTTGCTGCCTCCGCCGCCTCCAGCGAGGCTGGCTACCTGACCCACAAGGTCGTCCGCGCAACAGGCATGCTGGGGTTCGATAACCAAGCACGTGTCTGACATGGCCCGACGGTGGCAAGTCTTGCCCCGACGTACGGCCGTGGCGCCATGACCAACCACTGGTCCGATATCGCTAACGCGAATCTGGTCCTGGTGATGGGTGGCAACGCAGCAGAAGCGCACCCGTGCGGCTTCAAGTGGGTGACCGAGGCCAAAGCGCACAACAAGGCGCGGCTGATCGTGGTCGACCCGCGGTTTACCCGTACCGCCTCGGTGGCGGACTACTACGCACCGATTCGTACTGGCAGCGACATCGCCTTCATGGGCGGGCTGATCAACTACCTGCTGAGCACCGACAAGATCCAGCACGAATACGTGCGCAACTACACCGACGTGTCGTTCATCGTCAAAGAAAGCTATGGCTTCGAGGACGGGCTGTTCAGCGGCTACGACCCCGCCAAGCGCGTGTATGCCGACAAGTCCGGCTGGGGCTACGAGCTGGGTGAGGACGGCTTTGCCAAAGTAGACCCAACCCTGCAACACCCGCGTTGCGTGTTCCAGTTGATGAAGCAGCACTACAGCCGCTACACCCCGGAACTGGCCAGCATGACCTGTGGCATGCCGCAGGACGCCATGATGAAGATCTGGGAAGAGATCGCCACCTGCTCGGCGCCGGGCAAGACCATGACGATTCTCTACGCGCTGGGCTGGACGCAGCATTCGATCGGCGCGCAGATCATCCGCAGTGCGGCCATGGTCCAGCTGCTGCTGGGTAACGTCGGCATGCCGGGCGGTGGGGTCAACGCCCTGCGCGGGCACTCCAACATCCAGGGCCTGACCGACCTCGGCCTGCTGTCCAACTCGCTGCCGGGCTACCTGACCCTGGCCGGCGATGCCGAACAGGACTACGCCGCCTTCATCGACAAGCGCGCCTCCAAGCCGCTGCGCCCGGGGCAGCTGTCGTACTGGCAGAACTACGGCAAGTTCCACGTCAGCCTGATGAAGGCCTGGTATGGCGCCAATGCCACGGCAGAAAACAACTGGGGCTACGACTGGCTGCCCAAGCTCGACGTGCCGGCCTACGACGTGCTGCGCATGTTCGAGATGATGAGCCAGGGCAAGGTCAACGGTTACATCTGCCAGGGCTTCAACCCGATCGCCGCGCTGCCGGACAAGAACCGCGTCACCGCAGCGCTGGCCAAGCTCAAATGGCTGGTGATCATGGACCCGCTGGCCACCGAAACCTCCGAGTTCTGGCGCAACGCCGGGCCGTTCAACGACGTCGACACGGCCAACATCCAGACCGAAGTGATCCGCCTGCCCACCACCTGTTTTGCCGAGGAGGACGGCTCGCTGGTCAACAGCAGCCGCTGGCTGCAGTGGCACTGGAAGGGCGCCGACGGCCCAGGCCAGACCCGCACCGACGTGCACATCATGAGTGAACTGTTCCTGCGCCTGCGCCACCGCTACCAGGCCGAGGGCGGCGCCTACCCTGATGCCCTGATGAACATCAGCTGGCCGTACAAGGTCCCTGAAGAGCCGTCCCCGGAGGAGCTGGCCAAGGAAATGAACGGCTGGGCCGTGACCGACGTCACCGACCCGACCGGCGCCGTGCTCAAGGGCGGGCAACAGTTGTCGGGCTTCGGCCAGCTCAAGGACGACGGCAGCACGGCGTCTGGCTGCTGGATTTTCGCCGGCTGCTGGACCGAGCAAGGCAACCAGATGGCCCGCCGTGACAACAGCGACCCGTATGGCATGCACCAGGTGCAGAACTGGGCCTGGGCCTGGCCGGCCAACCGCCGCATCCTCTACAACCGTGCCTCCAGCGACCCGCAAGGCAAGCCATGGGACCCAGAGAAGAAGCGCCTGGTGTGGTGGAACGGCAAGGCCTGGACCGGCACCGACGTGCCCGACTTCAAGGTCGACTCGCCACCGGAAGCCGGGATGAACCCGTTCATCATGAACCCTGAAGGCGTAGCGCGCTTCTTCGCCATCGACAAGATGGCCGAAGGCCCGTTCCCCGAGCACTACGAGCCGTTCGAAACACCGATCGGCATCAACCCACTGCACCCGCAGAACAAGAAGGCCACCAGCAACCCGGCCGGGCGGATCTTCGATTCGGTGTGGGACACCCTCGGCACCCATGATGAATTCCCCTACGCGGCGACCACGTATCGGCTGACCGAGCACTTCCACTTCTGGAGCAAGCATTGCCGGCTCAACGCCATCGCCCAGCCCGAGCAGTTCGTCGAGATTGGCGAGGTGCTGGCGAACGAGAAGGGCATCAAGGCGGGTGACCGGGTGCGGGTGTCGAGCAAGCGCGGCCATATCGATGCGGTGGCGGTGGTGACCAAGCGGATTCGCCCGCTGCAGGTCAACAACCAGACCGTGCACCAGATCGGCATCCCGCTGCACTGGGGCTTCACCGGGGCGACCCGGCACGGCTACCTGACCAACACCCTGGTGCCGTTCCTGGGTGATGGCAATACCCAGACGCCGGAGTCCAAGTCGTTCCTCGTCAAAGTGGAGAAACTCTGATGGCCAGCCAAGACATCATCGCCCGCTCGGCCACCACTACCGTACCGCCGTCGGTACGCCAGCAGCAGGAAGTCGCCAAGCTGATCGACACCACCAAGTGCATCGGCTGCAAGGCCTGCCAGGTGGCGTGCTCGGAGTGGAACGAACTGCGTGACGAGGTCGGCCACAACCACGGCACCTACGACAACCCCCAGGACCTCACGGCCGAGACCTGGACCCTGATGCGCTTCACCGAGCACGAGCGCGACGACGGCAACCTGGAGTGGCTGATCCGCAAGGACGGCTGCATGCATTGCGCCGAACCAGGCTGCCTGAAAGCGTGCCCGAGCCCGGGGGCAATCATCAAACACGCCAACGGCATCGTCGACTTCAACCAGGACCACTGCATCGGCTGCGGTTACTGCATCACCGGCTGCCCGTTCAATATCCCGCGCATCTCGCAGAAGGACCACAAGGCGTACAAATGCACCCTGTGTTCCGACCGCGTGACCGTGGGCCTGGAGCCGGCCTGCGTGAAAACCTGCCCGACCGGGGCGATCGTGTTCGGCACCAAGGACGAGATGAAGGTGCATGCCGCCGAGCGTATCGTCGACCTCAAGTCGCGCGGCTACGACAACGCCGGGCTGTATGACCCGGACGGCGTCGGCGGCACCCACGTGATGTACGTGCTGCACCATGCCGACACGCCCAAGTTGTACGCCGGCCTGCCGGACCAACCGGTGATCAGCCCGCTGGTGGGCTTGTGGAAGGGCTTCACCAAACCGCTGGCGCTACTGGCCATGGGCGCGGCGGTGCTGGCCGGGTTCTTCCACTATGTGCGGGTCGGCCCGCAGCGGGTCGAAGAGGACGAACACCCCACACCGCCCGATGACAGCGTGCACCAGGTGGACCCGGCAGTGCATGTCTACGATCCGAAGCAGCCCGGTGGGCAAGGGGAGCAGCGGCCATGAACGACAACAAACCCATCCTGCGCTACAACGCCAACGAACGGACCAACCACTGGATCGTCGCCATCCTGTTCTTCCTGGCCGGGCTTTCCGGGTTGGCGCTGTTCCACCCGGCGCTGTTCTGGCTCAGCCACCTGTTCGGCGGCGGGCCCTGGACACGCATCCTGCACCCGTTCATGGGCGTGGCGATGTTCGTGTTCTTCCTTGGCCTGGTAGTGCGCTTCTGGCGCGCCAATTTCATCACCGCCAACGACCGCCTGTGGCTGCGCCGCATCGACCGGGTGATGGTCAACCGGGAAGACGGCGTGCCGCCTATTGGCAAGTACAACGCCGGGCAGAAGCTGCTGTTCTGGACGCTGCTGGTGTGCATGCTGGTGCTGTTGATCAGCGGTGTGGTGATCTGGCGCGCGTATTTCAGCCATTACTTCGATATTGGCGCGATACGCGTAGCGTCGCTTGCCCATGCACTGGCAGGCTTCGTGCTGATCCTCAGCATCATCGTGCACATCTACGCCGGTATCTGGATCAAAGGCTCGATCGGCGCCATGCTGCATGGCTGGGTCAGCCGCGCCTGGGCGCGCAAACACCATCAGTTGTGGTACCGCGACGTGACTGGCGACAAGACGCCGGGCGATCACGGACGTAAAGAAGGATGAGCGTGTGAGCACGATACTCGAACCCGGGCAGATCGAAGCGTCGGCGGTGGCGCCGCCGTTCATTCATCTGCCGCCCAAGGACTTGTTCGCCCAGCGTGCCGAGCGGCTGGAGCAGTTGGCAGTGGGTAATGCCCTTGGCGATTACCTGCGCCTGATCGCCTGGCTGTGCCGCTTCCAGCAGCAGCTTGTGGATAACCCGCCCAGTGGTTTACCGGTGGCCGAAGCGCGTCAGCGCCTGTGCATAAGTCATGGGCTGCCGCCCCTTGCAGCCGACAGCCTGGTGCGCGAAGGGCCGTGGTTGGCGTGGATGCAGGCGTTGATCGAGCACTTTGACGAAGAGGCCAGCGGCCCGTTGGCTGTGGCGTTGCAGGCACTGCGCGACAGTGACGACAGCCAGCGCAAGGGGTGGGGCATCGCCTTGCTGGCTGGGCAGTTCGACGCCGTGCCGGCAGCGTTGGTGCCGTTTCTCGGCGCCGCGCTACAAGCCGCGTGGTTCAGCTGGCTGCTGGCGCTGCCGGCCGCCGAGCTCAAGCCCTCTGGCAGCCAGGCCCAGTGCCCGGCCTGCGGCTCGCCGGCGATGGCCGGGGTGGTGCGCAACCGTGGCAAGCACAACGGCCTGCGTTACCTGGCGTGTTCGTTGTGTGCCTGCGAGTGGCATGTGGTGCGGGTCAAGTGCGTGTACTGCGAGTCGAGCAAGGGCCTGCGCTATACCAGCCTGGAGGATGATCGCCATGCGCCGGGCAAGGCGCCGCTACGGGCCGAGTGCTGCCCGGGGTGCAACAGCTACCTGAAGCAGAGTTATCTGGAAAACGATGCGGCGGCCGAGCCGTTGGCCGATGACTTGGCCAGCCTGGCACTGGATATGCGCTTGGATGAGGAAGGCTTTCATCGTCTGGCACCGAACCTGATGCTGGCGCCGGGTGGTGGCTGAGTGTCTACACTGCAAGTTCGAGTCGCCCTTTTCGCGGGGCAAGCCCGCTCCCACAGGTACTGCGCTTTTTCCGAAAACTGTGGGCAGTGAAATTGAAATCGCTGTGAAGATGCAGTGTATCCGCGGC
>NZ_JANIAG010000047.1:0-33692 GCF_028682155.1 Pseudomonas sp. 39004 | reverse complement strand
AATCCTGTGGGAGCGGGCTTGCCCCGCGAAGAGGCCAGCACAGACTGAATATCAGCGCTTGGCTTGACGCTGGCGCACTGCCTCAAACAGGCAAACGCCGGTCGCCACCGAAACGTTCAGGCTGCTGACGCTACCGCCCATCGGCAACTTGACCAGAAAATCGCAATGCTCACGGGTCAGGCGGCGCATACCTTTGCCTTCTGCCCCCATGATCATCACCAGAGGCCCGGTCAGGTCCTGCTGGTAGATCTCCTGCTCAGCCTCGCCAGCCGTGCCAACTACCCACAGCCCACGTTGCTGAAGCTTTTCAAGGGTACGCGCCAAATTGGTCACGGCCACCAGCGGGATTGTTTCCGCAGCGCCGCAGGCAACCTTGCGCACCACCGGCGTCAGGGTCGCCGACTTGTCCTTGGGCACCACCACCGCCGTGGCACCGGCGGCATCGGCGGTGCGCAGGCAGGCGCCGAGGTTGTGCGGGTCGGTGACACCGTCCAGCACCAGGATCAGCGGCGGCGTTTCGGTGCGCTCAAGCAACTCTTCGAGCATCAACTCGCCCCACACCTGGCTCGGGCTGACCTCGGCGACCACGCCCTGGTGCACGCCTTCGACCCAGGCATCCAGCTCACGGCGCTCGGCCTGGCCGACCGCCACGCGGTTTTCCGCGGCCAGTTCCAGCAGCTTCTGCAGGCGAGGCTCGCTACGCCCCTCCGACAGCCAGACCTGCTTGACCCGCTTGGGGTGGTGCTGCAACAACGCCTGCACGGCGTGTACGCCGTAGATCTTTTCCAGCTGACTCATGACTTGCTCTTGCTCTTGCGGGGCGCACCGGACTTCGGCGGGCCTTTGCGATGCTTGGTCGGCTTGCCGGATGGCTTGCCAGCCTTCTCCGACTTGCTGCCGGCAGTGCTGCGCGCGTCGGTCATCAACGCCTTCTTCATCTCGCGGCTTTTGCGCACCTCAGCGTTACGCTGCACGGCATCTTTCGGGAAATAAGCCTCGGAAGCCTCGCTTTTGCGGCTGCGCGGCTTGGGCGTGGCTTTCGCTTCGGTGGCCGGCTGCTGCGGCTCGGCCTTGCCGTCGGTTGGCGCTGCACCGCGCTGCTTGCGACCGATCGGGCCGCTGAGGGTCTTCTCGGAGACTTCGAAGTCGATCTTGCGCTCGTCCAGGTCGACGCGCATGACCTTGACTTCGATGGTGTCGCCCAGGCGGAAGCTGCGCCCGGTACGCTCGCCGGACAGGCGATGGTGGACCGGGTCGAAGTGGTAGTAGTCACCCGGCAGCGCACTGACGTGCACCAGGCCTTCCACGTAGATGTCGGTCAGCTCGACAAACAACCCGAAGCCGGTCACCGCAGTGATCACGCCCGGGAAGGTCTCGCCCACGCGGTCCTTCATGTATTCGCACTTGAGCCAGTTGACCACGTCGCGGGTCGCTTCGTCGGCGCGACGCTCGGTCATCGAGCACTGCTCGCCGAGCTGCTCCAGGGTGTTCTCGTCGTACGGGTAGATACGCGCCTTGGGAATGCTCATGGCACCCGCACGCTTGACGTGCGGGGTATCCACCTTGGAGCGGATGATGCTGCGAATGGCGCGGTGCACCAGCAGGTCCGGGTAACGGCGAATCGGCGAGGTGAAGTGGGTGTACGCCTCGTAATTCAGGCCGAAGTGGCCATTGTTGTCGGTGCTGTACACCGCCTGGCTCAGCGAACGCAGCATCACGGTCTGGATCAGGTGGAAGTCCGGGCGCTCGGCGATGCTCGCCAGCAGGGCCTGATAGTCCTTCGGCGACGGGTCCTTGCCCTTGTGCAGCGACAAGCCCAGCTCACCGAGGAAGGCGCGCAGTTTTTCCAGGCGCTCCGGCGGCGGGCCGTCGTGCACGCGGTACAGGGCCGGCACGCCGTGCTTTTGCAGGAACTCGGCGGTGGCCACGTTGGCCGCCAGCATGCATTCTTCGATCAGCTTGTGTGCATCGTTGCGCACGGTCGGGCGGATCTCGGCGATCTTGCGCTGGTCACCGAAGACGATGCGGGTTTCCTGGGTCTCGAAGTCGATCGCACCGCGGGTGTGACGCGCGTCCAGCAGCACCTTGTAGAGCGCATACAGGCTCTTGAGGTCTGGCAGGACTTCCTTGTACTGCTCGCGCAGCGCCTTGCCTTCACGGGTGCGGGAATGCTCGAGCATGCTGCTGACCTTGTTGTAGGTCAGGCGGGCATGGGAGTGGATCACGCCTTCGTAGAACTGGTAGTCGACCATCTGGCCGGCTTTGTTGATGGTCATCTCGCAGACCATGGCCAGGCGATCGACGTGCGGGTTCAGCGAGCACAGGCCGTTGGACAGCTCCTCGGGGAGCATCGGCACCACGCGCTCGGGGAAATACACCGAGTTGCCGCGCTGCTGGGCTTCGACGTCCAGGGCAGAACCCAGGCGCACGTAGCTGGAAACGTCGGCGATCGCCACGTACAGGCGCCAACCGCCCGAGAACATGCGCAGCTTGCCCAATGGCTCGCAATAGACCGCGTCGTCGAAGTCGCGGGCATCTTCGCCGTCGATGGTGACGAAAGGCAGGTGGCGCAGGTCGATGCGCTTTTCCTTGTCCTTGTCTTCCACTTCGGAGCGGAACTTGCGCGCTTCCTTGACCACATCGTCGGGCCAGACGTGCGGAATGTCGTAGCTGCGCAGGGCGACGTCGATTTCCATGCCCGGCGCCATGTAGTTGCCGATCACCTCGACCACATCACCCTGCGGCTGGAAGCGCGGGGTTGGCCAGTGGGTGATCTTGATCTCGACGAACTGGCCGATCTTGGCGCCGCCATTGCGACCGGCGGTCACCAGCACTTCCTGCTGGATCTTCGGGTTGTCCGGCGTCACGTAGCCGATACCGCCCTCTTCGAAGTAACGCCCGACCACGCTTTCGTGGGCACGGGAGATGACTTCTACCAGTACACCTTCACGGCGGCCACGGCGATCGGTGCCGGAGACACGCGCCAAGGCGCGGTCGCCGTCGAACACCAGGCGCATCTGCGAAGGGCTGAGGAACAGGTCGTCGCTCTTGTCATCGGGGATGAGGAAGCCAAAACCATCGCGATGGCCGGAAACGCGGCCACAGATCAGGTCCAGCTTGTCTACCGGGGCATAGGTGCCGCGCCGGGTATAGATAAGCTGGCCATCGCGCTCCATGGCACGCAGACGGCGGCGCAGGGCTTCAATCTGGTCTTCCTCGTACAGACCGAATTCTGCCGCCAGCTCCTCGCGGGCGGCCGGCTCGCCGCGATCGGCAAGACGCTGGAGGATCAGCTCACGGCTGGGGATAGGGTTGTCGTATTTTTCCGCTTCGCGAGCGGCCTCGGGATCGAGGGATTGCCAATCGGCCATCAGAAGGGGTTCACCTTGGGGTATATAGATAGGAATTCTGGCATAGGCGTATTGAAACCGGAAATGTCAGCCTTGGACAGCCCCCCAGCAATGAGTCGAGGAAGCCGTAATAGGGCTGAAGAATCAACAAGTTGAATTTTTTGAAATTTTTTTCGACCAGGGGGTTTACAGCCTCCAGGACCGTCCGTATAGTGCGCACCACAACGACGGACAGACGACGTTGTAGTTGAGATGAAACGCGATGTAAAGCATCATGTGACCTCGACGAAATGTGTGCCCAGGTGGCGGAATTGGTAGACGCGCTGGTTTCAGGTATCAGTGACCGCAAGGTCGTGGAAGTTCGAGTCTTCTCCTGGGCACCAAGTATTATCAAGTAATAGATGACCAAGGATCTATTACTACTGTGTGAAAGCGAACGATAGTCGCCTTCATCAGACGATGTAAAGCTTTGCCCAGGTGGCGGAATTGGTAGACGCGCTGGTTTCAGGTATCAGTGACCGCAAGGTCGTGGAAGTTCGAGTCTTCTCCTGGGCACCATATAAAAACCCACTAGCTTGCTAGTGGGTTTTTTCTTGCCTGCGTTTTCTGTTTCCCCTCCCCTTTGCGCACGACACCCTCGCGCACTCCGCCACTCGACGATCGTCTCGCGATGAATTTCTTGTCACCCGGCCACCTGAGAAACGATTTCGTTTACCATTGTTTCCAAATATGTAGCCGTAAGCGAGGAAGTACCCGCATGACGATCCGTCCGCAACCGCTGATGCGCACCCTGGCCGCCGCTGTACTGAGCCTGGTGATCGGCGCGCCGGCCGCCATGGCAGACGCACCGGTAACACTGACCCTGTACAACGGGCAGCACAAGGAAATCGGCGACGCCATCGCCAAGGCCTACGAGGCCAAGACCGGCATTCACATCGATATCCGCAAGGGCAGCAGCAACCAGCTGGCCAGCCAGATCATCGAAGAAGGCGAGCGCTCGCCGGCTGATGTCATCTACACCGAAGAGTCGCCGCCGCTGAACAACCTGGGCGAACTGGGCCTGCTGGCGAAGATCGACGACGCCACCTTGAACATGCTGCCCAAGGAATACGTGGCTGCCAACGGCACCTGGATGGGCGTTACTGCGCGTACCCGCGTCGTGGTGTTCAACCCCAAGCAAATCGATGAGAAAGACCTGCCGCAATCGGTAATGGACTTCGCCAACCCTGAGTGGGACGGCCGCGTCGGCTTCGTGCCGACCAGCGGCGCCTTCCAGGAACAGGCCGTGGCCATCCTGAAGATGCACGGGCGTGACGCTGCCGAGGAGTGGCTGACCGGCCTGAAAGCCTTCGGCAAGACTTACACCAACAACATGGTGGCGCTCAAGGCCGTGGAAAAAGGCGAAGTCGCCGCCGTGCTGGTGAACAACTACTACTGGTATGCCCTTGAGCGTGAGCGCGGCAAGCTGGACTCCAAGCTGTACTACCTGGCCGACGGCGATGCCGGTGGCCTGGTGACCATCTCTGGCGCCGCGGCGGTCAAGGCCAGCAAGCACCCCAAGGAAGCCCAGGCCCTGCTCAACTGGATGGCCAGCGAAGAAGGCCAGCGCGTGATCACCCAGACCACCGCCGAATACCCGCTGCACAAGGGTATGGTGTCCGACCGTGGCTTGAAGCCGTTCGAAGAGCTGCGCCCGCCGAAGATCTCGCCGGCCGACCTTGGCAACGCCGAGGAAGCGCTTGAGCTTGAACGTGAGGTCGGCCTGCTCTGATGACCGCCGCCCTGTCCGAGCCGGTGCCGGTACGCTTCGTACCGCGCCGCAAGCGCCCCTCGATCTGGGTGGTGCTGCCTGTGCTGTTTCTGGTGGCGATGAGCCTGCTGCCGCTGGCGTATGTCGCCCTCAAGGCCTGGGAAGCAGGCTGGCGAGAGGCCCTGCACCTGCTCTGGCGCCCGTTCGTCTGGGGCCTGATGCGCAACACCCTGATGCTCATGTTCGGGGTGACGCTGGTGTGCATGGTGGTCGGGCTGGCCCTGGCCTGGCTGCTCGAACGCAGCAACCTGGCGGGCCGTCGGCTGTGGGGCGTGGTGTTGTGCCTGCCGTTCGCAGTGCCCTCGTTCGTCAGCAGCTTTACCTGGGTATCGCTGAGCTCGGACTTCGAAGGCCTCGGCGGGGCCATCCTGGTCATGGCCCTGTCCAAGTACCCGCTGGTGTTCCTGCCGGTGGCCGCCACCCTGCGCAACGTCGACACCTCGCTTGAAGAGTCGGCACGCACGCTGGGCTGCAGCCGCTGGGGGGTGTTCGTCAAGGTGACCCTGCCGCTGCTGTGGCCATCGATGCTGGGCGGCGCGCTGCTGATTGCCCTGCACATGCTGGTGGAATTTGGCGCCTTGTCGATTCTTGGCCTGCAGACCTTCACCACGGCTATCTACCAGCAGTTCGAGCTGGAGTTCAGCAACGCCAACGCTGCCATGCTCTCGGCCGTGCTGCTGGCGCTGTGCCTGATCATGCTGTGGCTGGAGCTGCGAGTGCGCGGCAAGGCCCGCCATGTGCGCATCGGCCAAGGCGTGGCGCGCCGCGCGCAACCGGTGCGCCTGCGCGGCTGGGCGCCGTTGGCGCAGCTGTTCTGCGTGGCCCTCGCAGTACTGGGCAGCGGCATCCCACTGGCGATGCTCGGCTACTGGCTGAGTGTCGGCTCGTCGGCAGCGTTCCCGGTGGCGGAAATCTCCAAAGCGCTGCTCACGTCGCTGTCGGTGTCGCTTGGCGGCGCGGGCTTGTGCGTGTTGCTGGCACTGCCGATCAGCTTCCTGGTGGTGCGCTACAAAGGCCGCCTGGCGATCTGGGCCGAACGCCTGCCCTACCTGCTGCATGCCCTGCCGGGCCTGGTGATCGCGCTGACGCTGGTGTTCTTCGCCTTGCACTACGTGCCGGCGCTGTACCAGACCACAGCCCTGTTGTTGCTGGCCTATGGGTTACTGTTCCTGCCGCTGGCCCAGGCCCCTGTACGCACCGCCTTGAACAAGGCCTCGCCCACCCTCGAAGAAGCCGCGCGCACCCTGGGCGCCAGCAGCTTCACGGCGTTTTGCCGGGTGACGCTGCCGATCATCTTCCCGGCCTTGGCGGCGGCGTTCGCGCTGGTGTTCCTCGATGCCATGAAGGAGCTGACCGCTACCCTACTGCTCAGCCCGACGGGCATGACCACCCTGGCCACCGAGGTCTGGGCACATACCGCCAACGTCGAGTTTGCGGCGGCGGCGCCTTATGCGGCGCTGCTGATCGTGGTGTCGGGGTTGCCGGTGTATTTGCTGACGACGCGGATGTATTTGAACAAGGCGTGATGTGTACGCCTTGAGTCATTGATCGCAGCATAAATCGAGCGCCGCCCGCGCGGCGCTCGATCTGATAGGCGCAGAAAGACGCCCGGCGATCATCTCAAGCCCTGAACTGCCCCAGGCTAGCCCGTAACTGCGCCGCCAAGTCATCCAGCACCTTGCTGCTGGCCGTAGTCTGCATCACCACCTCAGCCGACCGTTCAGCCTGGGCATGAATGGTCTCCACTCGCCCGCGCACCGCCTGCGCCCCATGCGCCTGCTGTTCTGCCGCGCGCGTCGCCAGCCCGATCGCCGCATGCACCTGCTCCACCGCCACCTGCACCGACTGCTGGCGGCGCTCGTTCTCGCGCAGCACCAACAACCCTTCACTGGCCTTGAGCCCCGCCTGGCTGATGGTCGCCACCGCCTCCTTGGCGCCCTTTTGCAGCGCGGTAATATGCGCCTGGATATCCCCCGTCGAGCTTTGCGTCTTGCTGGCCAGCGCACGCACCTCATCGGCCACCACAGCAAACCCGCGCCCGGTCTCACCGGCCCGCGCCGCCTCGATGGCCGCGTTCAACGCCAGCAGGTTGGTCTGTTCGGCAATACCGTGGATCACCGTCAGCACCACCTCGATCTGCTCACTCTGCTTGGCCAGCCGCTCGATCACATGGGAGCCGGTCTCCACCTGCCCTGCCAGGCTCTCGATCAAGCCGGCGAGCTGGGTCGAGGTGCGGCTGTTCTCATCCGTCGCCTGGCGGATGTCTACCACTTGCTGCAAGGCCGACTGCATGGCGTGGCTCTCGGCCTGCGCTTCATCGGCCATGCTCGACAGATCACGCAGGCTGGCAGCCACTTCATCCCGTTGCAGCGCAGCAGCGGCATCGGCGCCGGCATTGCGCTGGGCCATGGCACCAATCTCGACACCGGTACGCTGCGCCACCTCGCCGGCCTCACGCACAATCGGCTGCAGCTTGTCGACAAAGCGGTTGACCGCCGAAGCCATGTCGCCGATCTCGTCGCGGCTGTCGAGGCTGACGCGCTTGGTCAGGTCGCCTTCGCCAGCCGCCAGATCGTTCAGGGCATCGATCAACAGGCGCAGCTTGCTGAGCACGCGGCGGCCCAGCACCACAGCCACCACCAGCAACACACCAAGGCCCACCAGCACCAGGCCCAGGCCAATGCGCCAACGCAGTTCGGCAGCAGCTTCGCGTACGGTCTGCGCGGTATTGGCCTGCATGGCGGTGGCACTGCTCTGCGCCGTTTCCAGGCGTTCACGCAGGGCCTTGCCACTGTCGGCGGCGGCGCCATTGAGGCTGTCACCCACCAGTTGCTCGCCACTGGCGATCAAGGCAGCAAAACGCTGGTCGAGGGCCGCCAGTTCCTGATCGACGCCAGCAGTGGAAACCCCCATCAGCACCTTGCCGATTTCCGCGCCATTCGGGTTGATCGACGCCTCGACAAAGTACACCGCCGGGTCGCGGCGAGCCGCCTCGATGACCTTGTCCAGCGCCCGCTCGCCCTGCCCCTTCTCCATCAACGCCTGGTTGATCGGGTTTTGCCGGTTGAGGTAGCGGGTCAGGTGCTGGCCCTGGGCGTCGTCGTAGACCACGAACAGCACATTGGGGTTGCGCTGGGCACGCCGGGCGAAATCGGAGAGCACCGGCACGTCGTTGTCCCAGATCGCCCGCGGCGCCACCGAGGCCAGCAGCTCAGCCATGTCGTTGGCGGAATCCTTGAGGTTCTTTTCCAGGGTCGTACGCAGTTGCTGCTGTTCGTTCTGCAGGCGCGTGGACAACCCCGCGCTCAGGCGCTGACGCGTGCTGCTGGAGAGGCTGTCGAGGCCCGAGCGCACCTCCTGCCCGGCCTGCTCCAGCTCGCTGGCAAGCTTGTGGCTGTCGGTGCCCAGGCGCTCGCCAAGGTCAGCCTCCAAGGCGGTGACGGTGCTTCGGGTCAGCGCAACGGCCACCAGTACCTGCACCAAAAGGGCGATACCAAGGGCAACAAACACAGGCCGCAAAAGGCGGCTTCGTAACAGTGAGAGGATGGCAGACACGGTGTAACCCTCGTGTTTACTGGCGCCACTATTTTGATGGCATCTACAGAAACTTCTTACAGCAAGGGTTATGCCGGGAACAGCAGGGATATGCGCCAAGGTCTAGCAGCCCAGGCATACAAAAAAAAACGCCGCGATCCCTTGCGGGGTCGCGGCGTCAGATCAGCCTGGA
The DNA here is from genome assembly GCF_028682155.1 of Pseudomonas sp. 39004. Lineage (NCBI taxonomy): Bacteria > Pseudomonadati > Pseudomonadota > Gammaproteobacteria > Pseudomonadales > Pseudomonadaceae > Pseudomonas > Pseudomonas sp. 39004. Next base: position 24,805 of record NZ_JANIAG010000047.1, on the reverse strand, counting down.
AAGCGGATCAGGCGAACGGATGACGCAGCACGATGGTCTCGTTGCGGTCCGGGCCGGTGGAGATGATGTCGATCGGCGCGCCGGTCAGCTCCTCGATGCGCTTGATGTAAGCGCGAGCAGCTTCTGGCAACTCTTCCAGGGTCTTGGCACCCAGGGTCGACTCGCTCCAGCCTGGCATCTCTTCGTACACGGGCTCCAGGCCGATGTAGCTGTCGGCATCGGAAGGCGCGTCGATGACAGCACCGTTCTCGTTCTTGTAGCCAACGCAGATGTTGATGGTTTCCAGGCCGTCCAGTACGTCCAGCTTGGTCAGGCAGATGCCCGAGATGCTGTTGACGTCGATGGCACGACGCAGGATGACGGCATCGAACCAGCCGCAGCGACGGGCACGGCCGGTGGTCGAACCGAACTCATGACCACGCTTGGCCAGGGTGGCGCCAGTCTCGTCGAACAGTTCGGTCGGGAACGGGCCAGAACCGACGCGGGTGGTGTAGGCCTTGGTGATACCGAGGATGTAGTCCAGGTACATCGGGCCAACGCCGGAGCCGGTCGAGATACCGCCAGCAGTGGTGTTGGAGCTGGTGACGTACGGGTAGGTACCGTGGTCGATGTCCAGCAGCGAGCCCTGGGCGCCTTCGAACATGATGTCCTTGCCGGCGCGGCGCAGGTTGTGCAGCTCGGCGGTGACGTCGAGCATCATCGGCTTGAGCTGCTCGGCGTAGGCCATGCACTCGTCCAGGGTCTGCTGGAAGTCGATGGCCGGCTCTTTGTAGTAGTTCACCAGCTGGAAGTTATGGTAGTCCAGCAGCTCACCGAGCTTGGCGGCGAAACGCTCACGGTGGAACAGGTCACCGACGCGCAGGCCGCGGCGTGCGACCTTGTCTTCGTACGCTGGGCCGATACCACGGCCGGTGGTGCCGATCTTGGCTTCGCCACGGGCCTTCTCGCGGGCCTGGTCCAGGGCCACGTGGTACGACAGGATCAGCGGCGCAGCCGGGCTGATGCGCAGGCGCTCACGCACCGGTACGCCCTTCTCTTCCAGCTTGGTGATTTCACGCATCAGGGCATCTGGAGCAACGACCACGCCGTTGCCGATCAGGCACTGAACGCCTTCACGCAGGATGCCGGACGGAATCAGGTGCAGAACGGTTTTTTCACCGTTGATCACCAGGGTGTGGCCCGCGTTGTGGCCACCCTGGTAGCGCACTACGGCGGCAGCATGTTCGGTCAGCAGATCGACGATCTTGCCTTTGCCCTCATCACCCCACTGGGTGCCCAGGACGACGACATTCTTACCCATTACATTGGTCCTCATTCACGCAAACTTGGTTGCCGGCCTACTGCCGACGCAGAAACTCACTGGGTCAGCGGCAGAACCTGCCAGCGCCCGTCTTGCTGAATCAATTGCCGATCACAATCCGCCTCGAGAGCAGCACTCAACGGCTGGCCAGGCAAAGCCTGGACCACACGCTGGCCCTCGTTGCGCAACTGGCAGACCTGCTGCCAGAGGGCCGCGTCGCCACTGTCAGGCATCCAGATGCCGCCAGTTGGCAATACGACCTCCGCTCGCCCCAGTGTGACCAGGGTCTTCAAATCCGTGGAGAATCCGGTGGCCGGGCGTGCCCGGCCAAAATCGGCGCCGATGTCGTCATAGCGACCGCCCTGAGCGATCGATTGACCTTCGCCCGGCACGAACACGGCGAACACCACGCCGGTGTGGTAGTTGTAACCACGCAGCTCGCCCAGGTCGAAGTACAGCGGCAGGTCCGGGTAGCGCGACGCCAGGCGATCGGCGATCGCCAGCAGGTCGTCCAGCGCCGCCAGCACGCTGGCCGGGGCACGGCCCAGGCGCACGCGGGCTTCGGCCAGCACTTCACGGCCGCCGCACAGCTCGACCAGGGCACGCAGCATGTTGCCCAGGTCTTTAGGCAGGTCGGCAGTCAGTGCCTGCACTTCATCGACCGACTTGCGCTGCAGAGCATCGAACAGCTGCTGCTCGACCGCACCCGACAGCCCGGCGGCACGCGCCAGGCCGCGGTAGATGCCGACATGGCCGAGGTCCATGTGCACATCCGCGACGTCGGTCAGTTGCAGCGTGGCGAGCATCAGGCTGATGACTTCGACATCGCTGGTGGGGCTGGCATCGCCGTACAGCTCGGCACCCAGCTGGATCGGGCTGCGTGAGGTCGACAGTGCACGCGGCTGGGCGTGCAGCACGCTGCCGGCATAGCACAGGCGGCTCGGGCCTTCACGGCGCAGGGTGTGGGCGTCGATACGCGCCACCTGCGGGGTGAAGTCGGCACGGAAGCCCATCAGGCGTCCGGACTGCGGGTCGACCACCTTGAAGGTGCGCTGATCCAGGTCCTGGCCGGCGCCGGTTAGCAGCGACTCCAGATACTCGATATGCGGGGTGACAACCAGTTCGTAGCCCCAACTCTGGAACAGGTCCAACACCTGGCGACGCGCGATCTCGATGCGCGCAGCCTCAGGTGGCAGTACTTCCTCGATGCCATCTGGCAGCAGCCAGCGGTCTACCGTTGCCATTACGCCATTTCCCCTCTGGTCCGGGCGGCCTGCCTGTGGCGAGCCGTCAGTAAAGCAGGTATCGGCGCACAGCAGCGGGCAGCACTGATCCCAGCGCAGCCACCGTACCCAATACCCTCGAATTGCCTTGCGACCTGACCAAACCGTCAACTGGCCGTGTGCCAATCAACCTTGCAGACGCAAAAAAGCCGGGAAATTTCCCGGCTGCCTCATCATACACCCCTTTTCATTCAGGATGCACCCCGCCTGGTGTTTTAGCTGCCAGGCGGGGCGTTACCCCAATGAGAACGGGCTCAGAGCATCAAGGCTTGCTCTTGTCCAGGTAGCGGAAGAACTCGTTCTTCGGGTCCAGGACCAGCACGTCGCTCTTGCTGGAGAAGCTTTCGCGGTACGCCTGCAGGCTACGGTGGAACGCATAGAAATCAGCGTCCTGGGTGTAGGCCTTGGCGTAGATGGCGGCCGCCTGGGCGTCACCGTCACCGCGGGTTTCTTCAGCTTCACGGTAGGCTTCGGCCAGCAGTACACGGCGCTGACGGTCGGCATCCGCACGGATACCCTCGGCCAGTTCGTTACCCTTGGCGCGATGCTCGCGAGCCTCACGTTCACGCTCGGTGCTCATACGGTCGAACACGCTGCGGTTGACTTCCTTCGGCAGGTCGATGGCCTTGACGCGAACGTCGACCACCTCGATACCCAGCTCCTTGTTAGCCATACGGTTCAGCGAAGCGGTGATGTCAGCCATCAACGCGTCACGCTCACCGGAGACCACTTCGTGCAGGGTACGTTTACCGAACTGGTCACGCAGGCCGCTTTCCAGACGACGCGACAGACGCTCGTCGGCGATCTGCTTGAGGCCGGACGTGGCGGTGTAGAAGCGCTCGGCATCCTTGACGCGCCACTTGGCGTAGGCGTCGACCATGACCGCTTTCTTCTCCAGGGTCAGGAACCGCTGGGTCGGAGCATCAAGGGTCATCAGACGGGCGTCGAACTTGCGCACCTGGTTCACATAAGGAACCTTCACATGCAGGCCTGGCTGGACATCCGCCTGGACCACACGGCCGAATTGCAGCAGCACGGCGCGTTCGGTCTGCGACACGATGTAGAAGCAGTTCCAGGCCACGACGGCCAGCACCACAGCGGCGATCAGGGCGATCAGCGATCTATTGCTCATCAGCGGCTCTCCCTAGTGCGCAGCGGCTGTTGTTGCTGTTGCAGGTCCTGCGCCGCACGCGCGGCCGCATCGTTGACCGACGCAGACACGCTGCTGGTCGGTGCGGACGTGTTGCGGCTGCCTTCGACCATCTTGTCCAGCGGCAGGTAGAGCAGGTTGTTCTGCCCGTCCTTGGTTGCCACCATGACCTTGCTCGAATTGCTGTAGACCTCTTGCATGGTTTCGAGGTACAGACGCTGACGGGTCACGTCAGGTGCCTTGTGGTACTCGGTAACCAGCTTAGTGAAGCGGTCGGCCTCACCCTTGGCGCGGGCAATCACTTCGTCGCGGTAACCGTTGGCATCCTCGATGATGCGCTGGGCCTGACCACGGGCTTCCGGCACCACGCCATTGGCGTAGGACTCGGCCTGGTTGCGGGCGCGCTGCTCATCTTCACGGGCGCGGATCACGTCATCGAAGGCTTCCTGCACTTCACGCGGGGCTGCCGCGCTCTGTACGTTGACCTGGGTGACGGTGATGCCGGTGCGGTAGTTGTCGAGGAAGCGCTGCAGGCGCTCGCGGATGTCCACGGCCATCTGCTCACGGCCTTCGGTCAGCACCTGGTCCATCGAGGTGGAACCCACCACGTGGCGCAGGGCACTGTCGGTCGCATGCTGCAGGCTCACCTCTGGCTGGTCGACGTTGAGCACGAAGTCCTGCAGGTTGGTGATCTTGTACTGGACGGTCAGCGGCACCTCGACGATGTTCTCGTCTTCGGTCAGCATTTGCCCCTGCTTGGTGTAGGCACGCTCACGCGTGACGTTTTCCAGGTACTTGCGATCGATCGGCGGGAAGTAGATGTTCAGGCCGGGACCTACCGTCTCGTAGTACTTGCCGAAGCGCAGCACAACGGCCTGCTCCTGCTCGTCCACCACGTACACGGCACTGTACAGCCAGATAGCCGCCAGCACCGCCAGGCCAATGCCCAGCAGGCCGTAGCCGCCACCCCTGCCGACATTGCGGTCACCGCCGCCACGTTTCTTGCCGCTGCCGAACATGCCGTTCAGGCTGTCCTGCAGTTTGCGGAAGGCCTCGTCCAGATCCGGCGGACCTTTCTTGTCACCACCGCCGCCACCGCCACCACGGCGGCCGCCCCAGGGATCCTGATTGTTCGAGTTGCCACCCGGCTCGTTCCAAGCCATAGCGCTCTCCATCTGATAAAGCAAAGACGCGCCCACGGCGCGCCGTCCAATGCTACAGAATGCCTGTCACTGCTGCCCGGCGACCTCGACGAGCATTTATTGCAAAGTGTGTTGCTCGACAAACACTTGCGGCTCCATGCCTTCGCGACTGACCAGACGATTCAACTCGACCCTGGGCAGTCGCACGCTCAGCAGGCTGCGCCCTTCTTCATCATGCTCTTCACTCTGCACCGCCCCCAAGGCAAAGAATTGCGCGCGCAAGCGGGCAAAACGCTGCTCCAGGCACAGGGTGCCGACAAACAGATCATCCCCCAGCAACTCGGCAATCGCCTGGCCAACCAGCTCCAGGCCACGCCCGTCTCGTGCCGATACCCAGACCCGCTCCGGCTTGCCATCGGCATCGCGCTGGATCTGCGGCTCGACATCTTCGAGCAGGTCGAGTTTGTTATACACCTCGAGGATCGGCAAGCCTTCGGCGCCGATCTCGCCCAATACCGCCAGAACCTGTTCGATCTGCTCCATGCGGTCGGGCTCATGCGCGTCGATCACATGCAGCAGCAGGTCGGAGTTGCTCGACTCTTCGAGCGTAGCCCGAAAAGCCTCGACCAGCTTGTGCGGCAGGTGGCGAATGAAGCCGACAGTGTCGGCCAGCACGATCGGCCCAAGGTCATCCAGCTCGAGTCGGCGCAAAGTCGGGTCGAGGGTGGCGAAGAGCTGGTCGGCGGCGTAGACATCGGATTGAGTCAGGGCGTTGAACAGGGTGGACTTGCCGGCGTTGGTGTAACCCACCAGCGAGACCGACGGCAGCTCGGCGCGGCGTCGGCCGCGGCGGGCCTGTTCGCGCTGACTACGCACTTTTTCAAGGCGTGCCTTGATCTGTCGCAGGCGCACCCGCAGCAGGCGGCGGTCGGTTTCCAGCTGGGTTTCACCCGGGCCGCGCAGGCCGATACCGCCTTTTTGCCGCTCAAGGTGCGTCCAGCCGCGTACCAGCCGCGTGCTCATGTGCTCGAGCTGGGCCAGTTCGACCTGCAGCTTGCCTTCATGGGTACGCGCCCGCTGGGCGAAGATATCGAGAATCAGCCCGGTGCGATCAAGTACGCGACACTCGAAGACACGTTCGAGGTTGCGTTCCTGGCTGGGCGTGAGGGTGTGATTGAAAATCACCAGGTCGACCTCATCGGCTTTGACCCGGTCGCGCAATTCTTCGACCTTGCCGCTGCCAATCAGGTATTTGGCTGTAGGCTGATGCCGTGACACGGTCACCAGCGAGACGATGTCCGCCCCGGCCGACAAAGCCAATTCCTGAAACTCCTGCGGGTCTTCGCGCGCCTCAGGGTTCTGTCCTTCCAAGTGAACGAGCAGCGCCCGCTCACCACCACCGTGGCGCTCAAAGAACAATGCAGGCTCCTATCAGGCGTTGCCTGGCTCGCTGTCACCGTGTTCGGAATCGGACGGGCTTGGCAGGCGAACCGGACGAGCAGGCACCACAGTCGAAATGGCGTGCTTGTACACCATCTGGCTGACGGTGTTCTTCAGCAGCACCACGAACTGGTCAAACGATTCGATCGAGCCCTGCAGCTTGATCCCGTTGACCAGGTAAATGGAAACCGGAACCTTTTCTTTTCTCAAAGTGTTCAAGTAAGGGTCTTGTAGCGAATGCCCTTTTGACATATGCCGCACTCCTGTAAGGATAAATAATAGAAAATCAAGAAAATCGATAAATTAGGCCGCCCCTTCGCAAGAATAGACGGCAATTAGCAGGGACTCAGCTCAATATGGAGACGCTTCCCAGGTATTTCAAGGTGCGGGACAGATTGTCGCAGGCCAGGCTGTCGAGCCAGTGGACGTCGGACCAACCGCGCAACCAGGTGAACTGCCGCTTGGCCAGCTGGCGAGTGGCAATGATACCGCGTTCTCGCATCTCATTCTCACTTAGCCTGCCATCCAGGTAGTCCCAGACCTGCCTGTACCCCACTGCCCGTATAGACGGCAACCCGGCGTGCAAGTCACTTCTGGCTCGCAGCGATCGGACCTCGTCGATGAAGCCCTGTTCCAGCATCTGCGAAAATCGTAACGCAATTCGCTGATGCAAAATGTGACGATCTGTAGGAGCAATCGCCAAACTCGCGACAGTATAGGGCAAATGTCCGTCAGCGCCTGCGTCTGCGCCGCGACTTTCCGCGTATTGACGCTGGCGATGAGCCGTCATGCTCTCGCCACTGACCCGGTAAACCTCAAGTGCACGTATCAGCCGCTGCGGGTCATTCGGATGGATGCGCGCCGCTGATTCCGGGTCCACTTCGGCCAGCTGACGGTGCAATTCGGCCAGGCCCAGTTCGCGCGCCTGGGCTTCCAGCTCGGCACGCACACTGGCGTCGGCCGGCGGCATGTCCGCCAGGCCATCGATCAAGGCTTTGTAGTACAGCATGGTACCGCCGACCAGCAGCGGGATCTTGCCGCGCGCGGTGATTTCGGCCATGGCCTGCAAGGCATCGGTGCAAAAATGTGCAGCGGAGTAGCTTTCGGCCGGGTCGAGAATGTCGATCAACCGGTGTGGGTGAGCCGCCAGCAGCTCTTTGGAAGGCTTGGCGGTACCGATGTCCATGCCGCGGTAGACCAGCGCCGAATCGACACTGATCAGTTCGCACGGCAGGGCCTTGGTCAGCTCGATGGCCAGGTCGGTCTTGCCGGCCGCCGTCGGGCCCATGAGGAATATTGCTGGGGGCTTGCCGCTCATGTCATCGACCGCGCAGGAAAAGTTTGTCCAGGTCGTCCAGGCCCATCTGGGTCCAGGTCGGCCGGCCATGGTTGCACTGGCCGCTGCGCTCGGTGCTTTCCATGTCGCGCAGCAGTGCGTTCATCTCGGGGATGGCCAGGCGCCGGTTGGCGCGCACGGCGCCGTGGCAGGCCATGGTGCCGAGCAGTTCGTTGAGGTGCGCTTGAATACGGTCACTGGTGCCGTATTCCATCAGGTCGGCGAGCACATCCTGTACCAGGCGGTTGGCCTCGGCCTGCTTGAGCAACGCCGGGATCTGCCGGATCGCCAAAGTCTCGGGACCCAGGCGCTGCAGCTCGAAGCCCAGGCGCTGGAACCACTGGGCGTGTTCCTCGGCGCAGTCGGCTTCGCGCTGGCTCATCGCCAGCGATTCGGGCACCAGCAGTGGCTGACCGCTCAGGCCTTCGCTGGCCATGGCCACCTTGAGCCGCTCGTACATGATCCGTTCATGCGCAGCGTGCATGTCCACCAGCACCAGGCCGACGGCGTTCTCGGCCAGAATATAGATGCCCTTGAGCTGGGCCAGGGCGTAGCCCAGCGGTGGAATGTCGCCCTGGCTTTCGGGCAGCGCCGACGGCGTCTCGGCGCCGTCGGCCAGCGGCTTGTAGAACTCGCGATAGACGGCTTGCGACTCGGCTGCCGGCAACGGCTGGGACGGGCGCGGGCTGTACTGGGACTGATAGCCCGCGCCACTGCCACCATTGGAAATCGAAAACTGCGGTGCCCGAGGCTGTTCAAGCACCGGCGAGGCCAGGCGCATCTCACCCTGAGGCCCGAACTCACCGGCCTGTTGGCCACTGGGGCGAACGATTTCGGCAACGGCGGCGGGCGCGGCCAATTGATCTTCCGGGCGCACATCGGCCAGAGCACGGTGCAAGGTACCGTAAAGGAAGTCGTGCACCGAACGCCCTTCGCGAAAGCGCACTTCGTGCTTGGTCGGATGCACGTTGACGTCGACGCCGTTGGGCTCAAGCTCCAGGAACAGCACGAAGGTCGGGTGCCGACCATTGAACAGCACGTCCCGGTACGCCTGGCGCACAGCGTGGGCCACCAGCTTGTCGCGTACCGCCCGGCCGTTGACGAAGAAGTACTGCAGGTCGGCCTGGCTACGCGAGAAGGTCGGCAGCCCTACCCAGCCCCACAGCCGCAGGCCATTGCGCTCGACATCGATGGGCAGCGCCTGCTCCATGAAGCCAGCGCCGCAAATGGCGCCGACCCGCCGCGCACGGGCGGTTTCATCATGGGCCTCGTGCAGGCTGAGGATGCTCTTGCCGTTGTGGCGCAGGTGGAAGCCGACATCGAAGCGGGCCAGGGCCAGGCGCCGGATGACTTCCTGCAGGTGGTCGAATTCGGTCTTCTCGGCCTTGAGGAACTTGCGCCGCGCCGGGGTGTTGAAGAACAGGTCACGCACTTCAACCGACGTACCGACCGGGTGCGCGGCAGGCTGCACGCGCGGGGTCATGTCGCGGCCTTCGGTCTCGACCTGCCAGGCCTCGCCGGCAGTGGCCGTGCGAGACGTCAGGGTCAGGCGCGCCACCGAGCTGATAGAGGCCAGGGCCTCACCCCTGAAACCGAGGCTCAGCACGCCTTCGAGGTCTTCCAGCTCACGGATCTTGCTGGTGGCGTGACGGGCCAGGGCCAACGGCAGGTCGTCGGCGGAGATCCCGCCGCCATCGTCGCGCACGCGCAGCAACTTGACCCCACCCTGCTCAACTTCGACATCGATGCGCCGGGCACCGGAGTCGAGGCTGTTCTCCAGCAGCTCCTTGGCCACCGAAGCCGGGCGCTCGACCACTTCACCGGCGGCAATCTGGTTAGCCAGCCGCGGGCTTAGCAGCTGGATGCGCGACCCACCATTCATTGCTGCGAAGCCAGTGTGGTGGCCGGCACATCGAGACGCTGGCCGACCTTCAGCTCATCGGTCTTGAGGCTGTTGGTGCTGCGCAGGCTGGCCACGCTGACCTGATAACGAACCGCAAGCATGGCCAGGGTTTCGCCAGGGCGCACGGTGTGCTCACGTGGGCCGGCAGCGATCTTGCCGGTGTCACGCAGCCAGGCGATGTAGGTGCCAGGCGGCGGATTCTGCTGAAAGAACTGCCGCACGCCGGTGTGGATCGAGCGGGCCAGGGCCTGCTGGTGGCTGCGGGTAGCCAGTTTGGCCGCCTCGTTGGCATTGGAGATAAACCCGGTTTCAACGAGGATCGACGGAATATCTGGCGATTTCAGCACCATGAAGCCCGCCTGTTCCACCCGCTGCTTGTGCAGGGAAGTGACGCGGCCCATGTTGCCCAGCACCTTCTGCCCGACATTGAGGCTAGAGCTGAGGGTGGCGGTCATCGACAGGTCGAGCAACACGCCAGCCAGCATGCGGTCCTTGTCGTCGAGGCTGACGTTGCCAGCACCACCGATCAGGTCGGAGCGGTTTTCCGTGTCGGCCAGCCAGCGCGCGGTCTCGGACGTGGCACCACGGTCGGACAGGGCGAATACCGACGCACCGAAGGCGGCCCTGGATGGCGCGGCGTCGGCGTGGATCGAGACGAACAGGTCGGCGCCCTTCTTGCGGGCGATCTCGGTGCGTTTGCGCAACGGGATGAAATAGTCACCGGTACGGGTCAGCTCCGCGCGGAAGCCCTTCTCGCTGTTGATCTGGCGCTGCAGTTCCTTGGCGATCTGCAGCACGATGTCTTTTTCGTGCTGCCCGCGCGAGCCGGAGGCGCCCGGGTCTTCACCGCCGTGACCGGCGTCGATGGCGACCACGATGTCACGCTTGCCACTAGGCACCGGTGGCAGCTTGATGGCCGGCTGGGCCGGGCTCACCGGCACGGCCGGCGTGGTCGCAGGCGTTTGTACTGGCACAGGCGGTGGGGTCGGCGTGCTGGCGGCGACGGCATCGGCCTCCTGGTCGTACAGGTCGACCACCAGGCGGTTACCGTACTGGGCATTGGGCGCGAGGGTGAAGCTCTTGGGTGTGACCGACTTTTTCAGGTCGACCACAACGCGCAGGTCGGTAGGCGTGCGCTGGGCCGAACGCACGCTGCTGATTGGTGTATTGGACGTGGCCACGTTCAACGGCGCGGCCAGGGTCGCGCCATTGATGTCGATGACCAGGCGATCAGGTGCGCTGAGGGTGAAGACACTGTGCTGCACGGGGCCAGACAGGTCGAAGACCAGCCGCGTGTTGTCCGGCGCGCGCCACAGGCGCACGCTCTTGACTTGTGTGACGGCCAGAGCCTCAACGGTCACCGTTGTCAGCAGCAGACCAACGATGGCGACCAGTGCGCGTATGCGCATACCTACCCCACTTTCTGTTTTTAGTGTTTGCCCAGTGCCACGCACCAGGCCTCGCCGCGAGCCCCCTGCGGCGAAAGGTTCAGCGAGCGTCCGCGCGCTTGGGGGCTTATGGTAATGGTCAGGTCAGGCTTTGGCAAAACGCCCGCACCCTTTTCTGGCCACTCGAACAGGCACAATGCATCGCCATCGAAGTAGTCACGAATGCCCATGTACTCCAGCTCCTCCGGATCGACCAGGCGATACAGGTCGAAATGGAAAGCGCGCACGTCTCCGATCTCGTAAGGCTCGACCACGGTGAAGGTCGGGCTCTTGACTGCACCAGTATGGCCCAGGCCGCGGATCAGGCCACGCGAGAGCGTGGTCTTGCCAGCCCCCAGGTCACCTTCGAGAAAAATCACGCCGTGACCGCCGGTCACTTCGGCAAGCCGCGCACCAAACGCGACCATGGCCGCTTCATCGGCCAAAAACAAGGTTAAGCCAGACACGCAGAATGCTCCTCCAACAACTCACGAATGACCGGCGCCAGATCACTGGCTGCCAAGCCTCTACCCTTGACGCCCAGGCGCTCACCGGCACAGGCATGCAGCCAGACACCCAGGCAAGCCGCCGGCCAGGCCGCCATGCCCTGAGCCAGCAGCGCCGCCAGCACGCCGGTGAGGACGTCGCCCAGGCCTGCACCGGCCATGGCTGGGTGCCCACGGTCACAGCGTGCCAATTGCCCGCCAGGGTCGGCCACCAGGGTGCCGGCGCCCTTGAGCACGCAGACGCTGGTATAGCGGCGGGCGAGCTTGCGAGCAGCGCCCGGACGGTCGGCCTGAACGGCCTCGGTGGAAATCCCCAGCAACCGCGCCGCCTCCCCAGGGTGCGGGGTCAAGATGCTGCCACTGGGCAGGGCCAGCGGCGTGCGCGCCAGCAGGTTCAACGCATCGGCATCCCACACCTGCGGGCGCTCGGCATTGGCCACTGCCGACAGCAGGCTGCGGCCCCATGCGCCCTGCCCCAGCCCCGGGCCGACCACCAGCACCGAGGCGCGCTCCAGCACGCCCATCAGCTGATTGGCCGAACTCACGCCCAGGCACATGGTTTCTGGCAGGCGGGCCAGGCTCGCACCGACATGTTCCGGCCGCGTTGCCACGCTGACCAGGCCCACGCCACAGCGCAGCGCCGCCTCGGCACTGAGCAGCACCGCGCCGCCGGTGCCGAGGTCGCCACCGACCACCAGCACATGGCCAAAATCACCTTTATGGGCATGCGCCTGCCTTGCCGGCAGGTGCGCGACGGTCACGCTGCTGAGCAGTTGCGGGGCATTACCTGGGTGTTTGGTCTGGGGCATGGGGTCAAAGGCTCCAATGTCTGGCAGAATTATACGCACCTGAGCCCGTATTGCCTTGCCCATCCATGTCCGCTTGCACACTTGACCTCGCCGCACTGGCCCAATCGATCAAGAATTGGGGCCGAGAACTCGGTTTTGCCCACGTCGGCATCGCCGGTGTGGACCTTGGCGAGCACGAACAACACCTGCAACGCTGGCTCGACGCTGGCTACCAGGGCGAAATGGAGTACCTGGCCGCTCACGACGGCAAGCGTGCCCACCCTGACCAGTTGATCCCCGGCACGGTACGGGTGGTGTCGCTGCGCATGGACTACTTGCCAGGCGACACGCAGATGGCGCAACGCCTGGCCCAGCCAGAAAAGGCCTACGTATCGCGCTACGCCCTTGGCCGCGACTACCACAAGCTGGTGCGCAAACGCGTGCAGCACCTGGCCGATCGCATCCAGGAAGACATTGGCCCGTTCGGTTACCGGGCGTTCGTCGACAGCGCCCCGGTGCTGGAAAAGGCAATTGCCGAGCAAGCCGGGCTGGGTTGGATCGGCAAGAACACCCTGCTGCTCAATCGCAAGGCCGGTAGCTATTTCTTCCTTGCCGAGCTGTTCGTCGACCTGCCGCTGCCGGTGGACGAAGCACATACCAGCGAGCACTGCGGGCGCTGCCAGGCGTGCCTGGACATCTGCCCGACCCAAGCATTTGTCGGCCCCTATGTGCTGGATGCCAGGCGCTGCATCTCGTACCTGACCATCGAGCTGAAGGGTGCGATTCCCGTCGAGTTGCGTTCGATGATGGGCAACCGAGTGTTCGGCTGCGATGACTGCCAGATCGTCTGCCCGTGGAACCGCTTTGCCCGGCCCACCCAGGAGAGTGACTTCCAGCCCCGGCATGGGCTGGAGAATGCCGAGTTGGCCGAGATGTTCCTGTGGGATGAAAAGACCTTTTTGCGCAAGACCGAAGGCGGGCCATTGCGGCGAGCGGGGTATGAACGCTGGCTGCGAAACCTGGCGGTGGGGTTGGGCAATGCCCCTTCGACGATTCCGGTGCTGGAGGCCTTGAAGGCCCGACGGGATGACCCGTCGCCACTGGTGCGTGAGCATGTCGAGTGGGCGCTGGAGCGTCACGGACAGGTGTAGGTGGGGTCAGGCGGGCGAGGCCCCCTCACTGCTGATCGTTGTAATGAAACTTGGGCATTTCCCAATGAAACCTGATCGCCAGCAAACGCAGCAGAAACCCGCCAAACAAGGTCAGCAACGTCGCCTGCTCCGCCGGCAGCTGAAAGTGCACGCAGCCCAGATAGAACCATGCCGCCGCAAACGACACGCTGGCATACAGCTCCCGGCGGAACACCAGCGGGATGTCGTTACAGAAGATATCGCGCAAGATCCCACCGAATACCCCGGTGATCACCCCGCTGATCGACGCCACCAGCATGCCCTGGCCCATCTCCAGCGCCGTCATGCAACCGATCAAGGTAAACGCCACCAACCCCAGGGCATCGAGCACCAGGAACAATGAACGCAGGCGGCGCATCATCGGTGCGATGAAAATGGTCAGCAGTGCCGCACAGCTGGTCAGTACCAGGTACTCCGGGTGCTTGACCCAGGTCAGCGGGTAATGCCCAAGCAGCACGTCACGCACCGAGCCACCGCCCAGGGCGGTGACGCAGGCAATCAGCACCACGCCAAACCAGTCCATGCCGCGGCGGCCGGCAGACAAGGCACCGGTCATGGCTTCAGCGGTGATGGCAATGAGGTAGAGCATCAACAACATGGTGCGAGTCCGTGCGAGAAAGGCGCGCAGTCTAACCAGTTGCCCGAGGCACCAAAAGAGGGCGAAGACACAATATCTGCGCCCTTTCGGCTCACACCTTGATGAAGTGCTCGCGGTAGTGGCGCAACTCGGCGATCGACTCGCGGATATCGTCCAGCGCCAGGTGGGTGCCGCCCTTCTTGAAGCTGTCGCGAACATTCGGCGCCCAGCGTGCGGCCAGCTCCTTGAGGGTCGAGACGTCGAGGTTGCGGTAGTGGAAGTAGTTTTCCAGGTTGCGCATATGGCGATAAAGGAAACGGCGGTCCTGGCAGATGCTGTTGCCGCAGATGGGCGACTTGCCTTTGGGTACCCACTGCTCGAGGAAGGCGATGGTCTGCGCCTCGGCCTCGGCCATGCTGACGCGGCTTTCGCGCACACGCTGGGTCAGGCCCGAGCCGCCGTGGGTACGGGTGTTCCACTCGTCCATGCGCGCCAGCACTTCGTCACTGTGGTGAATGGCGATCACCGGGCCTTCGGCCAAGGTGTTCAGATCGCTGTCGGTGACAATCGTGGCCATCTCGATGATGACGTCGCTGTCCGGATCCAGGCCGGTCATTTCCAGGTCGATCCAGATCAGGTTCTGTGGGTTATGCATGCAGGGGCTCCTCGTATAGGCCGTCATAGTAGCCTAGCGGGGGCGGCCGGCGCATGCGCGGCGCAAAGGTAAGCCCAATGGTCGAGCGCCCGGCGTGCTAAACTGCCTGCCGTTTTCAATCTGTCCCAGCACGGAACCTTCATGGCCAAACGCCAGCTCAATCGTCGCCAAAACTGGCGTATCGAAAAAATCCAGAACGAGCGCGCCGCTCGCGCCGCCAAACGCGAGCAGCACACGCTGCAGGAACTGGAGGGCGGCGACCTGGGGCCAGAACAACTGGGCCTGGTGATTGCCCACTTTGGTGTGCAGGTCGAGGTCGAGGCCCAGGACGGCGATACGGCCGGCCAAGTGTTCCGTTGCCACCTGCGGGCCAACCTGCCCGCACTGGTCACAGGCGACCGTGTGGTCTGGCGTGCAGGTAACCAGGGCATCGGCGTGATCGTCGCGCAGATGCCGCGCAGCACCGAGCTGTGCCGGCCGAACAACCACGGCCAGCTCAAACCGGTAGCGGCCAACGTCGACCTGATCGTGATCGTCTTCGCGCCAGCGCCCGAGCCACACCCGAACCTGATCGACCGCTACCTGGTAGCCGCCGAGCATGCCGGCATCCGCCCGCTGCTTTTGCTGAACAAGGCCGACCTGATCAACGACGAGAACGGCCCGGCCCTGCATGCGCTGCTCGAAGTCTATCGCGACCTCGGCTACCCCTTGCTGGAGGTTTCTGCCCACCAGGGTGATGGCATGCAGCGCCTGCAGCAGATGCTGGACGGGCACATCAGCGTGTTCGTCGGCCAGTCGGGCGTGGGCAAGTCGTCCCTGGTCAACAGCCTGCTGCCGGCCGCCGACACCCGCGTCGGTGACCTGTCCGAGTGGTCGGGCCAGGGCACGCACACCACCACTACCGCGCGCCTGTACCACTTCCCCAACGGCGGCGACCTGATCGACTCGCCGGGCATTCGCGAATTTGGCCTGGGCCATGTCAGCCGCGATGACGTGGAAGACGGTTTCATCGAGTTTCGCGACCTGTTCGGCACCTGTCGCTTCCGCGACTGCAAGCATGACCGCGAGCCAGGCTGCGCACTGCTCCAGGCACTGGACGATGGCCGTATCAAGCAGCAGCGCATGAACAGCTACCGCTCGATCATCGCCAGCCTGCCGGAAGACAGCTATTGATCAGCCTGTTTTGTAGGAAGTATTACCGGGGCATGTAGGACCGCTCCGGTTTTACCGTCATCTATTGCCCCTTCTACTGCTTTCGCTGATGGTCATGCCTTCTATCAGGGAGGGCAACCGCCATGCCGGTTCTTATCAGCTACCGCCACGAAGAGCGGCTCGATGCGTTCATCCTCAATGAGCGCCTGCTGCTCGAAGGCATCGCTACCCAAGTGGTGCAGCTTGACAGCGAAGGGCAGACCCGCGATGACCTGCATGGCAGTTTCTGCCAGCAGATGAGCGATGCTACTCATTGGGTCGGGGTGCTCCCCGCCGACGCTGCCGAAGACTGGTGGACTGCTTGGCTGCTGGGGGCTGCGGCAATGGCCTGCCGCCGTATCAGCTTCTATCGCAAAGAACTAGCGCCACTACCGGAATGCCTGGGCAGGTGGCCGTGCATGCGTGAGCGGGCGCATATCGACCTGTTCGTGCGGGCCTATCATGACGAGCGCACGTTCGAGCGGGCCATGCCACTGCCGCCAGGGCGAGGGTTGGGTGCTGACAGGGATAATGCCGATTTCTTTCATGCCGATCTCAAGGCCAAGATCCGCCGGGGGTTTTGACGGCCATGTGATGGCTGGCACCGGCTTCGCCGGTGTTCGCGGGGCAAGCCCGCCCCCACAGAGGCACAGCTATCAATGCGATAACTGTTTCTCTATCGGAGCGGCTGCGCGAGGGGTTACTGCTCTTTGGCGTCGTCCATCTTCAGCGTCCCATCTTCGAAGATGTTCAGCTTCTCGCGCAGCTCACGCGGCTGCATCGGTGCCTGCTCGGCCTCTGGCACAGCCGGGGCCGAGGCGCCGGGGGCGGTGTCGGCAGGTGCTGCGGGCTCGGCCGGCGGCGCTTCGGGCGCGGCCTGCTCACCCTCGATGTTGCGCTGGGCCTTCTTGGTCAGCACGATGATGTCGATGCGCCGGTTGACCGGGTTGAACGGGTCCTTGCGGTCGAACAACGACGACGAGGCGTAGCCCACCACCCGGGCCACCTGCCCGTCCGGATAGCCGCCTGCGACCAGCGCGCGCCGCGCCGCGTTGGCACGGTTGGCCGACAGTTCCCAGTTGCCGAACTCACCGGTGCCGGCAAACGGCTTGGCATCGGTGTGGCCACTGATGCTGATCTTGTTCGGCACCGCCTTGATGGTGTCGGCCATGGCCAGCAGGATGTCCTCGAAATACGGCTGCAAACGCGCACTGCCGATGTCGAACATCGGCCGGTTCTCGGCATCCATGATCTGGATACGCAAGCCGTCCTGAGTGATCTCGAACAGAATCTGGTCCTTGAACTTCTGCAGCTGCGGGTTTTCCTCGACCTTGTTCTGCAGTTCCTGCAGCAACAGCTCGAGGCGCTCGCGTTCGACCTGCTCGGCCATGGTCTCGACCTGGTCCTTGCTCAGTTGCACGCTGGATTCAGGCGTCGGCTCGGACTTCACTTCAGGGTTGATGGTTTTTTCCGGTGCCATCTCGGGCGAACCGCCCAGGTCGATGACGTAAGGCGTGCCACTCTCGGAAAAGCCGATCGGGTCCTTGAAATAGCCGGCAATGGCGATCTTCTGCTCAGGCGTGGCTGTGGACAACAGCCAGAGCACCAGGAAAAACGCCATCATCGCCGTGGCGAAGTCGGCAAAGGCGATTTTCCAGGCGCCGCCATGGTGGCCGCCGCCGAAGCGCTTGACGCGCTTGATGATTATCGGCTGATTGTTCTCCATGACTCAGCGACCGCGAACCGCTTGTTCCAGCTCGGCAAAACTTGGGCGATGCTTGGGGTAAAGCACCTTGCGACCGAACTCGACAGCCAGGGACGGTGGCATGCCCGAGGCCGACGCGACCAGCGAGGCCTTGATCGACTCGTACAGGTTGATCTCTTCCTTGGCATCGTGCTCCAGGCACTTGGCCAACGGGCCGAAGAAGCCATAGGCCGCCAGGATACCGAAGAAAGTACCGACCAGTGCCGCACCCACGTGCATGCCGATGGCCGCCTGGTCGCCTTCGCCGAGCGAGGCCATGGTCACCACGATGCCGAGTACCGCCGCAACGATACCGAAGCCCGGCATGCCGTCGGCAATGCCGTTCACCGCATGGGAGGGGTGTTCGAGCTCTTCCTTCATGCTCAGCAGCTCCATGTCGAACAAGCCTTCGAGCTCGTGCGGGGCCATGTTGCCGGTGGACATGATGCGCAGGTAGTCGCAGACGAACGCGGTCATGCGCTCATCCGCCAGTACGGTGGGGTACTTGGCGAAGATCGGGCTGGCCGCAGCGTCCTCGATATCACTCTCGATGGCCATCATGCCTTCACGACGGCTTTTGTTGAGGATCTCGTACACCAGGCCCAGCACCTCCAGGTAATAGGCGTGGGTGAAGCGCGAGCCGAACATCTTCATCGACTTCTTGATGACGTGCATGGTCATGTGGCCAGGGTTGGCCTGCAAGAATGCACCGAAGGCCGCACCGCCGATGATCAGTACTTCGAACGGCTGGATCAGCGCCGCGATCTTGCCGTGGGAGAGCACGTATCCGCCGAGCACGCTCGCGAATACGACGATGATGCCGATAATTTTAGCCATAGGTTCAAAGCACTTGCTGTCGTGGTCAGGGTGAGAGACGGGAGCTTTAAAACTCTTCTTCTACTTATCGGCAGAACTGCGCCAGACTATAGCCACTCAAAGCGAAAAGCCAGTTCGGACTGATGTCAAAATGCCAATTGAAACCAAGGTGCCCGCTCAGCCGCCACGTACGTTAGAGGCCTGGGTAAAGCTGCTGGAGAGTGTTCGTATACCTGTGCCGAAACAGAGTTACGACCGGGTATTGGCTGCGATAAACGACAGCCGCCGCTCCCTGCGCGATATCGCCGAACTGATGCAGGATAGCCCGGCACTGGTGCTTTCGGTCATGCGTGAAGCCAATCACCCGGCCAACGCCAGCCAGGCCGAGCCCGCCGAGAGCCTGGAAATTGCCCTGAACCGGCTGGGCCTGACGCGTATCGAGCAGTTGCTCAAGCGCCTGCCCTCGCTGCCAGCCGACGAGGTCCCGCCGGTACTGGGCCAGTTCCAGCTGATCAGCCAGCACGCCTCGCAGCAAGCCAGTGGCCTGTTCGCCAGCCGCCTGGCGCGCTTGTGGCAAGAAATCCACTGGGGCAGCCTGCTGTTCCTCGCCCCGCTCTGGCCGCTGGCCCTGGCCTACCCGAAGCTGCTCGACACCTGGGAGCTGCGGGTTATCCACAAGGGTGAGAAAGCCGCCGAGGTGGAGCAGGAACTGTTCGGTGTGCGCATCATGGCGCTGTGCCAGACCATGGCCGAGTACTGGCGCCTGCCGCAATGGGTGACCCAGGGCTACCGCATGTTGCTGGATGAACGCGAGCAACTGGCGCAGGTGTTCAACATTGCCCGCGATCAGGACGTGCTGAGCCAGCAACACCGCCTGGATGAGGAGCCCGGCCTGCGCCGCTGGTTCAACCAGCCGGCCAATACCGTGCTGCTGGCCAACGGCCTGGCCCTGGCGGCGCAGGTGGGCTGGGACAACCCGCACCTGCTGCGCTGGCAGTTGCTGACCGCGCTGTACCTGCAGACGTCGCTGGATGACGTGCAGCAGCAGGTTCACCAACAAGCGGCGGCCAGCGCCCGGCGCCATGCCCACCAGGCGCTGTTCCACCCGGCCGAAGCGCTGATCTGGCCCTGGCAGCAACGCCGCCCCCACCCAGGCATGCTGGCGCCACCGCCGCCCAGCAGTGAAGAACTGAACCGCTGGCGCACGCTGTGCCAGGACCTGCTGGCGCAGCCAAGCCCGTTCACCAATACCGTGCACCTGGCCACCCAGGCCCGCGAGGCCCTGCTGGCCTGCGGCATGCAGCGCATCATGCTGCTGACCCTGGACAAGGCGACCGACTACCTGCGCGTGCAGCAGACCGCCGGCCTGCCCAAGGAAGCCGCGGCCATGGCCTTGCAAGTGCCGCAAAGCAAGCTGCTGCAAAAACTGATGAGCAAGGCCGGGCAACTGCGCCTGACCCCGGAAAACCACGGCCAGTTCTCGGCCCTGCTGCCTGCACCGCTGCGCGCCCTCTTCCGCAGCGAGCACCTGCTGCTGCGCTCGCTGGCAGTCAACGACCAGGTCCTGATGCTGGCGGTGGCCGACCAAGGCGGCAACCCCCTGGCCGATATCAGCGTGCAAGCCTTTGGTAAAACCGCGCAATGCATCGAGCGCGCGCTGTCCGTGTTTGCCAACCGCAAGGGCTGAGCCTTGCGCTACAATCGCCCCTCTTTCCACACTGGAGACCGTGGATGACTGACTTTTCCGGCCTGCCCCTGGTGATCGAAGCCGCGGATCTCTTGCCGCGCCTGGGTTCACCGCACTTGATCCTGGTGGACCTGAGCAGCGCAAACCGTTATGTCAGCGGGCACATCCCCGGCGCCCGCTTCGTCGAAGGCAAGCGCACCCAGCTGGGCCTGCCACCAGCGCCGGGCCTGCTGCCGGCACTGGCCGACCTGGAAAAACTGTTCAGCGAGCTCGGTCATCGCGACGATGCCGTCTACGTGGTCTACGACGATGAAGGCGGGGGCTGGGCCGGGCGCTTCATCTGGATGCTCGACGTGATCGGCCACAAGGCCTACCACTACCTCAATGGCGGCATTCAGGCCTGGCCGGCGGACACGCTCTGCACCGACGTGCCGGCAAGCGGCAATGCCACCGTGCGCCTGCAGGTGCACAGTGAGCCAACGGCCACCCGCGAGTATCTGCAAAGCCGCCTGGGCGCCGATGACCTGGTCATCTGGGACGCCCGCGGCCCGCTGGAGTACAGCGGCGAGAAGGTGCTGGCGGCCAAAGGCGGCCACATCCCCGGCGCGGTCAACTTCGAGTGGACGGCCGGCATGGACCTCAACGACCACTTGCGCATCCGCCACGACATCGCCGAAGTCCTGCAAAAGCTGGGCATCACGCCCGACAAGGAAGTGATCACCCATTGTCAGAGCCACCGCCGCTCCGGTTTCACCTACCTGGTGGCCAAAGCCCTCGGTTACCCACGCGTCAAGGCCTACGCTGGCTCGTGGAGCGAATGGGGCAACCACCCGGACACGCCTGTTGAAGTTTAAGGAACCTGCATGAAATCCCGTTTGTTCATCATCAGCCAGTACCTGCTGCCGCACCACCTGCTGTCGCGGCTGGCCGGCTGCATTGCCGAGTGCCGTGCACGCTGGTTCAAAAACGCCTTCACCGCCTGGTTTGCCAAGCGCTACCAGGTGAACATGTCCGAGGCCCTGGTCGAGGACTTGAGCGCTTACGAGCACTTCAACGCGTTCTTCACCCGCGCCTTGAAGCCCGGCGCCCGCCCGCTGGACGAAACCCCCGGTGCCATCCTGTGCCCGGCCGACGGTGCTGTCAGCCAGCTAGGCCCGATCGAGCACGGCCGCATCTTCCAGGCCAAGGGCCACGGCTACAGCGCCCTGGAGCTGCTGGGTGGCGACCCGGCCCTGGCCGCGCCGTTCATGGGCGGCGAATTCGCCACCATTTACCTGTCGCCGAAGGATTACCACCGCGTGCACATGCCGCTGGCCGGCACCCTGCGCGAGATGGTGTATGTACCGGGTCGCCTGTTTTCGGTGAACCAGACCACGGCCGAAAACGTGCCCGAGCTGTTTGCCCGTAACGAGCGCGTCGTCTGCCTGTTCGACACCGAACGCGGCCCGATGGCCGTGGTGCTGGTAGGTGCGATGATTGTTGCTTCGATCGAGACGGTCTGGGCCGGCCTGGTAACGCCGCCCAAGCGTGAGTTGAAGACCTTCCGTTACGACGAAGCCAGCCGTGCGCCGATCCACCTGGAAAAAGGTGCCGAGCTGGGCCGCTTCAAACTGGGCTCGACCGCCATCGTGCTGTTCGGGCCAGAGCAGGTGAAGTGGGCTGAAAGCCTGGGTGCCGGGTCGGCAGTGCGCATGGGCCAGCAGTTGGCAGCGCCTGCGCAGGCTTGATCGCCTTGTAGAAGCTGGGGCTGCTGTGCAGCCCCGGTCGTTCAGATCAACCGCGCGCGTCGCGGTCGCGCAGGCCCAGCAGATACAGCACCCCATCCAGCCCCAGGGTGGAAATCGCCTGCTTGGCCGATTGACGCACCAGCGGTTTGGCGCGGAAGGCCACGCCCAGGCCGGCCAGCGACAACATTGGCAGGTCGTTGGCGCCATCCCCCACGGCGATGGTCTGGTCCAGCTGCAAGCCCTCTTCGCGGGCCAGTTGCTGCAGCAGTTCGGCCTTGCGCTGAGCATCGACAATCGGCTCCACGGCAACGCCGGTCACCTTGCCGTCGACCACTTCCAGCTCATTGGCGAACACATAGTCGATACCCAGGCGCGCCTGCACCTGCTTGGCGAAGTACGTGAAGCCACCGGACAGGATCGCAGTCTTGTAACCCAGGCGCTTGAGCTCGGCGAACAGGTTCTCGGCACCTTCGGTCAGGCGTAGCGACGCACCGATCTCATCCAGCACCCCTACATCCAGGCCTTTGAGCAACGCCATGCGTTCCTTGAAGCTGGCGCGGAAGTCCAGCTCGCCCCGCATCGCCCGCTCGGTGATCGCTGCCACCTGCTCGCCAACGCCAGCGGCCTTGGCCAACTCGTCGATGACTTCGGCCTCGATCAGGGTCGAGTCCATGTCAAATACCGCCAGGCGGCGGTTGCGGCGGAACAGGTCGTCCTTCTGGAAAGCGATATCGACACTCAAGGCTTCTGCCAGGGCGAAGAAATCTGCACGCAATGCCTGGGCATCGCTCGGCACGCCGCGCACAGAGATCTCGATGGCTGCCTTGCCCTTCTCGGTCTCGGCATCCAGCCCCACGCGGGCGGACAGGCGTTCGATGCGCTCGATGGTCAGGCCATACTGGCTGATGACCGCACTGACGCGCTGCAACTGCTCAGGGGTGATCTTGCGGCTGAGCAGGGTGACGATATGACGCGCCTCACCGTGGCCATCGGCCCAATGCTGGTAATCCGCCTCGGATATCGGCGTGTAACGGGCCTGCAGATTCAGTTCGTGGGCCTTGGCCTGCACGCTTTGCAGCAGGCGAGTGGCCACTTCGTTGTCCGGGATATCGACCAGAATGCCGAACGACAACGTGCCGTGCATGACCGCCAGGCCGATGTCGAGAATGCTCACACCGCCCTGCAGCAGGACGCCAGTGATGGCCGCAGTGAGACCGGGACGGTCTTCACCTGTGATGTTGATCAGGACGATTTCGCGCAAGACCGGACTCCGACTTCGATGAAAAATGCGCATTCTACCGATTTTCAGTGACCATCGGGCGCGAACGATGCTTTGCCGACAAAACCGGTGTCGCTATACTGCCCAACACTTTTATGCCATTAAGAGCCGAGCGCTGTGAACCGGCCCACCCCCGTCAAGCCAGACAACTTCTTCCTGATGATCTATCGTGCCCTGAGTCAACGTCGCGTCCCTCTGGCGCTACGCATCGCCTGCACCAACCTATTCCTGGTGGCACTGGCGCTGGTCATCTATGCCTGTGTGATGGGCCTGCAGTTCAAGCAGGCCATGCACGAGCAGGCCGACGCGCTCGGCCAGAGCCTGACCACGCAGACGGCCACGTCGGCCACCGAGCTGTTGGTGTCCAACGACATCCTCAGCCTCAACGTGCTGCTGGGCAACCTGGTGAAAAACCCGCTGGTGGCCCATGCGGCCATCTACAGCGTGGACAACCGCATCCTTGCCGAGGCCGGCCAGCGCCCGCGCAACAGCCTGCTGGGCGAAGCCGAAGGCCTGTACCAGACCAAGATCACCTTCCAGGACGTCACGGCAGGGCAACTGCGCATCAGCCTGGACATGAGCCAGTTCCAGCAGCCGATGCTGATCAGCCTGCAGAGCATGGGCATCCTCGCCGCCATCCTGCTGGCCCTGGCGCTGAGCCTGAGCCTGCGCCAGGCGCGCCATATCACCACACCGCTGCTGCAGTTGCGGGTGTGGCTGCGCGACCCGCAGCCCTATACGCCGGCCACCGACCGCCAGGACGAGATCGGCGATATTGCCCGCCAGCTGCACACTCGCCTGGCTCCGCCGCCGCCACCTGAGCCAGAGCCGGAAGAAGAGGACGACGAAGACGACTTCGACGACCTGCACGATCACGCGCCGGCCCCTAAGACTGCGCCGCGCGCGAAGGTTGTCGCCCAGGCTGACGAAGAGGACGACGATGCCTTTGCCGGGCTGCTGGACAACGACGAAAGCGCGCCCAAGCCTGTGCCATACGATTCGGACGAGCCGCAGAACAGCGCCGTACTGGCCGTTCAGCTCGGCTCCCAGGAGCAGCTGCGCCGCCTGCCGCGCACGCGCCTGACCGAATTATTGGAGCGCTACCGCGACTGCCTGGAACAGGCCGCTTCGCTGTATGACGGTGAAACCCACACGCTCAACGACGGCAGCACCTTGGTGCTGTTCCACAGCCGCGACTGTGGCGAGGACTACCTGACCAATGCGATCTGCTGTGGCGAATTGCTGCGTGCACTGGGCCATGCCTTGCAGATCGAAGTGGCCGACAGCGGCATTACCCTGCAACTGCAACTGGGCCTGGCACTGGGTAACGACCTGCAAGGGTTGGAGCTGGTCGACCTGCTGATGGCAGAAAAAGCCCAGGATGCCCTGGCGCTGTCGCAGCACAGCCGTAACCTGCTGCTGGTGGAGCGCCAGATCAGTGATGACGCGCTGATTCGTCAGCGCGCGCGGATTCGCCCGATTGCCAGCCCGGAAGGCGCTTGCTGTGTAGAGCGGTTGATGGAGCCGTATCCGTCGATGCTGGAGCGGCAATTGGCGCGGATGCACGAGCGCCGGGCCTGACACAAAGGCCGCCTTGCCGGGGCGCCGGACCGGTCGGAAAGGGCTGCGCAAGGCCCTTGTAGGAGCGTGCAGCAGATACAAAA
>NZ_JANIAG010000046.1:0-33789 GCF_028682155.1 Pseudomonas sp. 39004 | reverse complement strand
TCGCCGTTCTTCTCCAGATGCTCGATGATCATCCCCGCCACGTTCTTGCCTGTGGTCACCTCGATCCCCTCCAGCCCCGGCGATGAGTTCACCTCCATCACCAGCGGCCCGTGGTTGGAACGCAGAATATCTACCCCCGCCACGCTCAACCCCATCACCTTGGCCGCACGAATCGCGGTAATCCGTTCTTCCGGGGTGATCTTGATCAAGCTGGCGACCCCACCCCGGTGCAGGTTGGAGCGAAACTCCCCAGGCTTGGCCTGACGCTTCATCGAGGCAATCACCTTGTCGCCCACCACGAAGCAGCGAATGTCGGCACCGCCGGCCTCCTTGATGTATTCCTGCACCATGATGTTCTGCTTCAGGCCCATGAAGGCTTCGATCACCGACTCGGCCGCCTGGGTAGTCTCGCACAGCACCACGCCGATGCCCTGGGTGCCTTCGAGCACCTTGATCACCAGGGGGGCGCCATTGACCATCTGGATCAAGTCCGGGATGTCGTCAGGCGAGTGGGCGAAGCCGGTGATCGGCAGGCCGATGCCGCGCCGCGACAGCAACTGCAGCGAGCGCAGCTTGTCGCGCGAGCGGGCGATGGCCACCGACTCGTTGAGCGGGTACACGCCCATCATTTCGAACTGGCGCAGCACCGCGCACCCGTAAAAGGTGACCGAGGCACCGATGCGCGGGATTACCGCATCGAAGCCTTCCAGCGGCTTGCCACGGTAGTGGATCTGCGGCTTGTGGCTGGCGATGTTCATGTAGGCCCGCAGGGTATCGATCACCACCATTTCGTGGCCACGCTGGGTACCGGCTTCGACCAGGCGGCGGGTGGAATACAGACGCGGATTGCGCGACAGCACAGCGATCTTCATGCAGCACCTGTGACAGGGGAAAGGGTGGCCGGAAAGGCCGGTTTGTCTTGTACGTACTTCAGGCCAGGGTTGACCACCAGCTGGCCGTGAATAAGTGCCTTGGAGCCGAGCAGCAGGCGGTAGCGCATGTCCTTGCGGCAAGCCAGGGTGAACTCCACTTCCCATACAGCATCGCCCAATGCCAGCGAAGTGCGGATCACATAACGGGCCTGGGCATGGCCGTTGGAGCTCTTGATGGTTTTCATGGTCACCAGCGGAGCTTCGCAACGGCGGTGGCGCAACTGCACCACCGAGCCCAGGTGCGCGGTAAAACGGACCCACGGCTGGCCGTCACGCTCGAACGGCTCCACCTCGGTGGCGTGCAGGCTGGAGGTGCTGGCCCCGGTGTCGATCTTGGCGCGCAGCCCGGCCAGCCCGAGGTCGGGCAGGGCCACCCACTCGCGCAGGCCGATCACAGTCAAATGGTCAAATGTCTTCACGAAGCGCACCCAGGGGATAAGGTGGTGAACTGTAAGCACGGCGTGGACTTTTTGCATCCGCAAGATACGGTAGTACAGTTCGATGAAAGACTGAATTCGAGGTAACGGGATGGCACACAAGGCGGAAGAAGACGACAAGGTTCGCCTGGACAAATGGCTGTGGGCGGCGCGGTTCTACAAGACCCGAGCGCTGGCCAAGGCGGCGATCGAGAGTGGCAAGGTGCATTGCCGGGGCGAGCGCTGCAAGCCAGGCAAGGAGCCGAGGGTAGGCGATGAGTTCGTCCTGCGCACCGGGTTCGACGAGCGTACGGTCGTGGTCAAGGCGCTATCGGTGGTACGCCGTGGGGCGCCAGAGGCCCAGGCGCTGTATGCCGAAACCGAAGAGAGCGTGCGGCGCCGTGAACAGGCTGCCGAGCTGCGCAAGGCCGGCGCGATGGGTGTGACCACCGACGGCCGGCCGAACAAGAAACAGCGGCGGCAGATTCATCAGCTGCACGGCAGCTTCGAGTGATCGGGGCCGCAAAGCAGCCCCCAGGCTCAGCGAACCACAGCCAACCGCCCGACCAACGGCATCTTGGCTGCCAACCGGAACAGCGGCGCCGTCCAGCGCATCAATGCCGCACTGCCCTTGGCCGCCAACGGTGTATGGCAGCTCCACCCCAACGCCAGTATCGCCATCAGCAACCCGCCGATGTAGTCATCCTGGCCCCAATGGGCGCCTGCCACCAAACGCGGCAGCATGAACACTACCGCCAGCCCCCAGACCACCAGGTAGTGCACCAGGCGCCGGCTGAACAGGCTCATGAACAACGCCCAGATCAGCAACACCGAGGCGTGATCACCCGGGAAGCTCTTGCTGGAGCGGTCCTTGAGTTCCCAGGCTGCCTCCAGGTTCGGGTAGTAGTCACTGAGGTGCACGACGTCATCGAAAATCATCGACGGGCTCTTGTGTTGCCATCCAGCGGCATCGACCCACTTGGAAAACAGCGCGCGAATCACCACTAATAGGACCAGGGTGACCAAAAAGCCGAAAAAGGCCTCACGCACCTGGCAGGCTTTGAACACCCAGTTGCCACGGATCAGCACTGCCAGCAGGATCAACCCGACCACGATGTCGAACGGGCGCAGGCTGCCAAGGGTCCAGATGTAGCGCCAGGCGGTGTTGTCGGCCAGCGGCGCATTGAGGCTGTGAAACAGCCATTCGTCGAAAGTCAGGCACAGGATCTGGCCAATAGGCCATAACCAGAAACACAGTAGAGCGATGGGCAGCAGCGTGCAGGCTGCCAAGGGTCCCAAGGACCACCTTGCTTGGAACAGTGGTCGATTGTCCATAAGATACCTCTATTGCCAACAGGAATCGGAGCGCCTTGTGAGCGCTCTGTCACGGGCTTCGCAAGTGTTTCGAAATCCCGTGTAACCATTTTGTCATCATTTTCAGATAGCCAGAACCTATGAGCGAATTGCCGGATACCGATTTCACCCAACGCTTCATCTTCGACGACCGCGATATCCGCGGTGAGTGGGTGGGGCTCGACCGCAGCTATGCCGAAGTGCTGGCGCGTCACCCGTACCCCCAACCTGTGGCCGCGCTGCTCGGTGAGCTGATGGCTGCCACCGCATTGCTGGTAGGCGCGCTGAAGTTCGATGGCCTGCTGATTCTGCAGGCACGTTCCCAGGGGCCGATCCCGCTGCTGATGGTGGAATGCTCCGGTGATCGCGAGATTCGCGGCGTCGCCCGTTACGAGGCGGACCAGATCGGCGCAGAGGCGACCTTGGCCCAGCTGATGCCCGACGGCCACCTGACCCTGACCATCGACCCGGTCAAAGGCCAGCGTTACCAAGGTACCGTCGACCTGGACGGCGCCAACCTGTCGGAATGCTTCACCAACTACTTCGTTCAGTCGCAGCAGCTCAATACCCGTTTCTGGCTCGATGCCAAGGACGGCAAGGCGCGCGGCCTGCTGTTGCAGCAGTTGCCGGTAGACCGCCAGCGCGACGAAGAAGAGCGCGCCGAGAGCTGGCAGCATGTAACGGCCCTCGCCAGCACGCTCAAAGCCGAAGAGTGGGTGCTGGACAACGAAACCCTGCTGCACCGCCTCTACCATGAAGACGCCGTGCGCCTGTTCGATATCGAGCCGCTGCGCTTCCACTGCAGTTGCTCGCGCGAGCGCTCCGGCAATGCGCTGGTAAGCCTCGGCCAGCACGACGCCGAGCAGTTGGTCGAAGAGTGCGGTGGCAAGGTGGAAATCGATTGCCAGTTCTGCAATGAGCGCTATTTCTTCGATGCAAGCGATGTCGCGCAACTGTTTGCCGGTGGCGGGACAGACACGGCGTCAGAAACTCGGCACTGAAACGATTAACTACAGGGAATTCTGCTGTCGAATTGCGCAAAAGCGCAGTAACGACAGGAGGGGCCTACTTTTTTTGGGCTTTTCTGGCATAATCCGGCCACTTTTTTCGCTGTAGTAGTTTTTTACAGACAACTACAAAACGTTTGGAGCACTCGGCCTCGGGCCGGATGGGGTATCTCATGACGCAAGCCAACAACACCGTGTACACCGACCTGAGCGTCGATAAGCTGGTAGAAGAAGCGCTGCAACGCGGTGAGGGCGTGCTGGCCGATACTGGCGCACTGGTGGTCGAGACCGGTCACCGCACTGGCCGTTCGCCGGCTGACCGTTTCATCGTCGAAGAACCTTCCACCCAGGCTGCCATCTCCTGGGGCCCGATCAACCGCAAGTTCCCGGCCGACAAGTTCGATGCCCTGTGGGACCGCGTCGAGGCGTTCAACAACGCCCAGGATCACTTCGTTTCCTACGTTCACGTAGGTGCGGCCGCCGAGCACTACCTGCCGGTGAAGATGACCACCCAGACTGCTTGGCAGAACCTGTTCGGCCGTTGCCTGTTCATCAACCCTGAGCAGTTCAACCCGGCTGGTCGTGACCAGTGGCAGATCCTCAACGTCGCCAACTTCGTTTGCGAGCCTGAGCGTGACGGCACCAACTCCGACGGCTGCGTGATCATCAACTTCGCCCAGAAGAAGGTGCTGATCGCTGGTATGCGTTACGCCGGTGAAATGAAGAAAGCCATGTTCTCGGTGCAGAACTTCCTGCTGCCGGCTGCCGACGTGCTGCCAATGCACTGCGCTGCCAACATCGGCGAAGAAGGCGATGTGACCCTGTTCTTCGGCCTGTCCGGCACTGGCAAGACCACCCTGTCGGCCGACGAAAGCCGTTACCTGATCGGTGACGACGAGCACGGTTGGGGCGAAGGCGTTGTCTTCAACATGGAAGGCGGTTGCTACGCCAAGTGCATCGACTTGTCCGAGAAGAACGAGCCGGTCATCTGGAAAGCCATCAAGCATGGCGCAGTGCTGGAAAACGTCGTGCTCGACGCCAACAAGCACGCCGACTACACCGACGTCAGCCTGACCCAGAACAGCCGTGCGGCCTACCCGCTGGAGCACGTTGCCAAGCGTTCCGAAGCGAACCTGGGCGGCGAGCCTAACGCGGTCATCTTCCTGACCTGCGACCTGACCGGCGTTCTGCCTCCGGTTTCGATCCTGAACAACGAACAGGCTGCCTACCACTTCCTGTCCGGTTACACCGCGCTGGTCGGTTCCACCGAAATGGGTTCGGGCGGCGGCATCAAGTCGACCTTCTCCACCTGCTTCGGCGCGCCGTTCTTCCCGCGCCCGGCTGGCGAGTACGCTGAGCTGCTGATCAAGCGCATCAACGGCTTCAACTCCAAGGTCTACCTGGTCAACACCGGCTGGACCGGCGGTGGCTACGGCGTTGGCAAGCGCTTCAGCATCCCGACCACCCGCGCGGTGATCGCTGCGATTCAGAGCGGCGCGCTGGTAGGTGCCGACACCGAGCACCTGGACATCATCAACCTGGACGTGCCAAAAACCGTTCCGGGCGTTGATACCGAGCTGCTCAACCCGCGCACCAACTGGGCTGACAAAGCTGCCTACGACGAGGCCGCCAAAGGCCTGGCCAAGCTGTTCATCGAGAACTTCAAGAAGTTCGAAGTTTCCGACGCCATCAAGGCTGCTGGCCCACAGCTGTAAGCTGTCGTTAGCTGTAAAGAAAAGCCGCCTGAGATGGCGGCTTTTTTGTGCCTGATACTTTTGCACGATTACTAATGGCCTTTTCGCGGGCTGCCCGCAAAAAGGACGTAAAGACATCCTCCAGTCTGGATTTTCTGTTTCACTGTTAGCATCCATTGCGACCTCGCGAGACAGACAGATGACCGAAGCCCCACAGCGCAGTGCATTCGCCCACTTCCATCCCATCCTCACCCGCCCCCAGGACAACGACCTGAACGGCCACATCGCCGGTGCCACCGTGCATGGCTTTTTCGAAACCGCCATCCAGGCCTTCCTCGTCGAGCAAGCTGAGCTGGACCTGCGTGAAGGTGCGCTGGCGGCGTTCGTGGTCAGTTCGGCTGCGGATTTTTTCGCGCTGCCGGGTTTTCCGGATGTGCTTGAGGTGGGCCTGGGGGTGACGCGGTTGGCCGGCAGTACCGTGGAATACCGGTTGGCGCTGTATCGCCCTGGCGAAAGGGATGCGTGTGCGGCGGGGACGGTGGTGCAGGTGTTCATCGAGCGCTCAAGCGGCCGGCCTGTGCCGCTGCCTGAGGCGCTGCAGGCCATTCTCAGCGGCCTTCAGCTCGCCCCGCAGGCATAAAAAAGCCCCGCCGGGCGGGGCGGGGCTTTTGCTGCCAGGGCCAAGCCCTCAGGCATCAGTGGCGCCAGTGGCGCTTGTGCTTGCGGTGGCCGTAATGGTTGCCACGGTCGTAGTGACGACGGTCGTCGTAGCTACGTCGGTAGCGGCGATCGTCATGGCGTTCGTCGTCGTCGGCCTTGTTGCCCATGTAGTTACCCAGCGCGCCCCCGGCACCGCCGCCGGCTGCCGCACCAATGTAGCTACCGGTGGTGCCGCCCACCGAGCGACCAACCACGTTGCCGCCTGCGGCGCCCAGCGCGCCACCGATGGCGGCCTCGCCACGCTGGCGTTTGTCGGCACCCAGGGCGCCGCCGGCTGCGCCGCCCAGGCCGGCACCAATAGCGCCGCCCGTGCTACCACCGATGGAGTTGCCCACTACGGAGCCGAGTACCCCACCCAATGCGCCGCCAATGCCGGCCTCGGTATTGCCACCGGCCATGGCAACGCCGCTGAGCAAGCTGAAAGACAACAACAGAATCGAGGAGTACTTCTTCATCAAGAGAGCCTCATAAGGATGACGAGGCGAATTTGAGGCTCTGGAGGGCGGCTGGCAATTGAAATCCGACGAGTAGCACGAGTTGTACACAATTCTCTAAGTTACTGTTTTCTAGGTGAAACTTTATTGTTTTTTGGCTGTCAGAGGTACTTATGACAAAGCCCTGAACCGTTATGGAACAGGGCTTTTTCGTTTTTGCCGTTAGCCTTTCGAGCGCTACAGAATACGCCCGTCGTGCCGTGCACGTTCCAGCTTGATGGCAATGAATTTGGACGTCGGCGTATGGCTGCCATCGCCAATGCTCTCCAACGGCACCAGCGGGTTCACCTCTGGATAATAAGCCGCCGCCTGCCCGGCCGGGATATCGAAGGCCAGCAAGGTGAAGCCGTGCACACGGCGCACATGTTCATCCCCCCACAACGAGACGATGTCGACCTTCTGCCCCGGCTGGAAGCCAAGGCGGATGATGTCGGCCTCGTTGACGAACAGCACCTCGCGCTGGCCACGCACGCCTCGGTAGCGGTCATCCAGGCCATAGATGGTGGTGTTGTACTGATCGTGCGAACGCATCGACTGCATCACCAGGTCGGGCAATTGGCCGCTGGCCCGCACGCGTTCATCGAGCAAGGTGTCCGGTAGCAAGTTGGCCTTGAAATTGGCGCGCCCGGTGCTGGTCTGCCATTCGCGGTTGGCGGCGCTGTTGCCCAGATAGAAGCCACCCGGCTCGCGCAGGCGCTGGTTGAAGCCGCTGAAGCCGGCAATGGTGTCGCCGATCAGGTCGCGGATGCGGTCGTAGTCGGCGACCAGCCAGTGCCAGTCGACCGGCTGCTTGCCCAGGGTGGCGGCAGCGATACCGGCAACCACCGCAGGCTCCGAACGCATCTGCGTCGTCAGCGGCTTCAACTGGCCGTTGGAGGCATGGACCATGCTGAACGAGTCTTCCACGGTCACAGCCTGTGGCCCGTCGGCCTGCAGGTCGATATCGGTACGGCCCAGGCACGGCAGGATCAATGCCTGTTTGCCGTGGATCAGGTGGCTGCGGTTGAGTTTGGTGCTGATGTGCACGGTCAGCTCGCAGTTGCGCAGCGCCTGCGCGGTACGCGCGGTGTCTGGCGTGGCCTGGGCGAAGTTGCCGCCCAAGCCGATGAACACCTTGGCACGGCCGTCGAGCATGGCGTGGATGGCTTCGACAGTGTTGTGGCCGTTGTGCCTCGGCACGGGGAAGTTGAAGCGGTTCTCGAGGGCGTCGAGCAGTGCCAGCGGCGGGCGCTCGTTGATACCCATGGTGCGGTCGCCCTGCACGTTGCTGTGGCCACGCACCGGGCACAGGCCGGCGCCTGGCGCGCCGATGTTGCCGCGCAGCATCTGCAGGTTGACGATTTCCTGGATGGTCGGCACCGAATGGCGATGCTGGGTGATACCCATCGCCCAGCACATGATCACCCGCTTGCCACGGCAATACATGCGCGCGGCCAGCTCGATGTCGGCCAGGGTCAGGCCGGATTGCGTCTGGATATGCGCCCACGGCGTGGCATCGACCACTGCCAGGTAGTCATCGACGCCGTGACCATGCTCGGCGATGAAGGCGTGGTCGAACACAGCAGGTTCGCCGTTGGCCTGGGCCTCACGTTCCCACTGCAGGACGAACTTGGCCATGCCGCGCAGCAGCGCCATATCGCCACCAAGGGCCGGGCGGAAGAACGCGGTGTTTGTCGGCCGGTCGCTGTTGGTCAACATTTCCAACGGGTTCTGCGGGTGCTGGAAACGCTCCAGGCCACGCTCTTTCAGCGGGTTGACGCACACCACCTGGGCGCCGCGTTTCACCGCATCCCGCAGCGGGTCGAGCATGCGTGGGTGGTTGGTGCCCGGGTTCTGGCCCCAGACGAAGATTGCATCGGCATGCTCGAAGTCGTCGTAGGTGACCGTGCCCTTGCCGACGCCGACGCTTTGCCCCAGGGCCACGCCGCTGGCTTCGTGGCACATGTTCGAGCAATCGGGGAAGTTGTTGGTGCCGTAGGCCCGCACGAACAGCTGGTAGAGGTAGGCGGCTTCGTTGCTGGCCCGGCCCGAGGTGTAGAACTCGGCCTGGTCAGGGGTGGCCAGGTTGTTCAGTTCGCGGGCGATCAGGGCAAAGGCGGCATCCCAACTGATGGGCTGGTAGCGGTCCTGTTGTGCGTCGTAAACCATCGGTTCGGTCAGGCGCCCCTGGTACTCCAGCCAGTAATCGCTCTGCTCGCGCAGCGCGCTGACGCTGTAACGGGCGAAGAAGGCGGCGTCCACGCGGCGCTTGGTGGCTTCCCAGTTGACCGCCTTGGCGCCGTTCTCGCAGAACTTGACCATGCCGCTTTCCGGCGAATCGCCCCAGGCGCAGCCGGGGCAGTCGAAGCCGCCGTTCTGGTTGGTCTTGAGCAGCGCGCGGATGTTCTTCAGCGCGTTATCGCTGCCGACCCAGGCCTTGGCCACACTGCGCAACGCACCCCAGCCTCCGGCGGGGCCGTGGTAGGGCTTGTAGCGAGGGGGGGCGGCTGGGGCGTTGTCAGGGAGGGGCTGGTACGAGGTCACGGCTGTTACGACTCCGCCGCTGGGCTGTAGACCCGCGGTGCACTGTGTTTGGGCAGATGGATGAGGTTGAGGTTGTGCTTGCGCGCCCATTGCAGGGCCAGGCCGGTGGGTGCCGAGAGGCTGACCAGGGTCTGGATGCCGGCACGCAGCACCTTCTGGATCAGCTCCAGGCTGCAGCGGCTGGTGACGATGGCCAGGCCGCCGGTGCTGTCGATGCCTTGGCGCAGCAGGGCTCCGATCAGTTTGTCGAGGGCGTTGTGCCGGCCGATGTCTTCGCGGCCGAGTAGCAGTTCGCCGTTACGGTCCATGAACAGTGCCGCATGCACCGCGCCGCAATGCTGGCCGAGCGGCTGGAAGGCGTCGATACGCCCACGCAGGCCTGCCAGCCAGTGCGCAGGCGGCAAGGGCGCGCCGGGCAGTTCGGCCAGCTCGGGCAGTGCCTGCTCGAGTGCTTCGACCCCGCACAGGCCGCAGCCGCTGGTGCCGGCCAGTTGGCGGCGCTGGTTCTTCAGGTTCCAGAAGGCCCGGCTGGAGATTTCCAGGTCGGCGTACAGAGCCGAACCGCTGCCGGACAGCTTGAGGTCATAGATCTCGTGGGTGCCTTCGACAAGCCCGGCGCCGACGCTGAAGCCGACCGCAAAATCTTCAAGGTCGGTAGGGCTGACCAGCATCACCGCCTGGTTGAGGCCGTTGTAGGCGATGGCCAAGGCCACTTCTTCGGCCAGGGGCGTACTGGCGCGCTCGGCGTCGCCGAGCTGGGCGTACTCGTAGTTGTTGCTGGCGGCGGGCAAGGCCAAAGGCGATGAGGCCGCGCAGACCGGAGGTTTGCTGTTCATCGGGGCGGGCTACCGGCGGCGATTTGATAGCCCAAGCCTAGGCCTGTGGGGCGGTCTCGTCTAATCGCTAGGGTCTATGCCTTGATAGACCGCGTCGATTGGCCGCGGCAGGGGCAGGTCGGGTAATCCTGGCCTAGACTCCTGGCTCCGAGGTTTTATCAACAAGGAGAACGCAATGAGCCTGTTCAGTTTCGTGAAGGAAGCCGGCGAGAAGTTGATCGACCTGCTGACCCCCGGTAATGCCAATGCCGAGGAGCAGTTGAAAAAGCACGTGGAAAGCGTCGGCCTGGGTAATCCGAACATCACCGCCACTGTAGAGGGCGACAAGATCACCCTCAAGGGCGAGGTGGCTAGCCAGGAGGAGAAAGAGAAGATCATTCTGGCGGCGGGCAACATCAATGGTGTGGCCAGCGTTGATGATCAGATCACCGTAACAGGGCCGGTCGTTCAGGCTGCGCGCTTCGTTACCGTGAAAAAGGGTGACACGCTGTCAGCCATTGCCGTAGTCGTCTATGGCAATGCCAACCAGTACAACAAGATCTTCGAGGCCAACAAACCGATGCTGTCGCACCCGGACAAGATCTATCCGGGGCAGGTGTTGCGCATTCCGGACTGATAGATCGTGCTGGCTCTTTCGCGGGGCAAGCCCGCTCCCACAGGTACCCTGCAATGCTCAAGGGTTTTACTTACCTGTGGGAGCGGGCTTGCCCCGCGAAGAGGCCCTCAAAGCCCCGACAACAAATCCCGGTAATCCTCTACCGCGGCAAACTCCTGGGTATCGCGCGGCGCTGCCTGGCTGTCCGGCTGCCTCACTGCCAGCAAGTGGCCGACCCCAAACTGCCGTGCGCTGCGCAAAATGGCCAGGGTGTCGTCGATAAACAGGCTGCGCGCCGGGTCGAAGCCGATATCCGCCTGCAACGCATCCCAGAACTGTGGGCTTTCCTTGGGGTAGCCATAATCATGCGAACTGATCAGCCGCTCGAAGTAGGGCGCCAGTTCTACCCGTTCCAGCTTCAGTGACAACGAATCGCGGTGGGCATTGGTGATCATCACCACGCGCTTGCCCGCCTGGCGGATGGCGGCCAGGAAGGTGTCGGCATCCGGGCGCAGGGCGATCAGGTCGGCGATCTCGCGCTTGAGCTCACGGATCGGCAGCTTCAGCTCACGGCTCCAGAAGTCCAGGCAGTACCAGTTGAGCGTGCCGGCATTGCGCTCGAACAGCGGCTGCAGTTCCATTTCTGCCATGGCCCGGCTGACGCCATGCAGCTCGGCATAGCGCTGGGGCAGGTGGTCCAGCCAGAATCGGTTGTCGTAGTGCAGGTCGAGCAGCGTGCCGTCCATGTCCAGCAGGACGGTATCGATGGCAGACCAGGGAAGAACAGGCATGGGAAACTCTCGTTCAGTCGGCTAGCCACGGTATAGTAACCCGTTCACGCCAAGGAGCTGCCCCATGCGCCAGAAACCCACCGTCCTCAACCGCGAAATCGTCGCCAGCAGCCGCCTGTTCCGCGTCGAGGCCGTGCAATTGCGCTTCAGTAATGGTGCCGAGCGCACCTACGAGCGCCTGGTCGGCCGGGGCAACGGTTACGGGGCGGTGATGATCGTGGCGATGCTCGACGCCGAACATGCTGTGCTGGTCGAGGAATACTGCGGCGGCACAGACGAATACGAGCTGTCGTTGCCCAAGGGCCTGATCGAACCGGGCGAGGACGTGCTGGCGGCGGCAGACCGGGAGCTCAAGGAAGAGGCCGGTTTTGGGGCGCGGCAACTGGAGCACCTGACCGAACTGTCGCTGTCGCCTGGCTACATGAGCCAGAAGATTCAGGTGGTGCTGGCGACCGACCTGTATGAAGAGCAGCTTGAAGGCGATGAGCCGGAGCCGATGCGGGTCGACAAGGTCAACCTGCGCGAGCTGTCGGCCCTGGCCATGCACCCGCAGTTCACCGAGGGCCGCGCCCTGGCGGCGCTGTACCTGGCGCGCGACCTGCTGAGCCAGCGGGGGTTGCTGGAGCTATGAACGACCTGCAGCTGATGCACGAAGTGGTCAAGCTGGCCCAGGTGGCGGGCCAGGCGATTCTGCCGTTCTGGCGCGCCGATGTGGCGGTCAGCAACAAGGCTGACGATTCACCGGTCACCGCAGCAGACCTGGCGGCGCACCGGGTCATTGCCGATGGCTTGCTGGCCTTGGCGCCGCACATCCCGGTGCTGTCCGAGGAGGACTGCGACATCTCGCTGGCCGAGCGCCAGGGCTGGAGCCGCTGGTGGCTGGTCGACCCGCTGGACGGCACCAAGGAATTCATTGCAGGCAGTGAAGAGTTCACGGTCAACATCGCGCTGATCGAAAACGCTGAGGTGGTGTTCGGCGTGGTGTCGATGCCGACCAACGGGCGCTGTTACTTTGGCGGCCGCCAGTTGGGTGCCTGGCGTGCCGAGGCGGGTGAAGCGGCCGAGCCGATCCAGGTACGCAATGCACCGCCTGCCGATGGCCGTTTCACCGTGGTCGCCAGCCGTCGTCATTCCAGCCCGGAGCAAGAAGCGCTGCTGGCCGGGCTGGGGGCTGCGGTGGGGGACCTGGCACTGGCCAATATCGGCAGCTCGCTGAAGTTCTGCCTGCTGGCCGAAGGCAGCGCCGATTGCTACCCGCGCCTGGCGCCGACTTCGCAGTGGGACACTGCTGCGGCGCAGGGGGTGGTCGAAGGTGCCGGTGGCGAGGTCATCGAGCTGGACGGCCAGCCGTTCCGCTATCCGCCGCGTGAGTCACTGCTAAACCCGTTTTTCCTGGCTTTGCCCAGCGCAGCCAGCTGGCGCCAGGCCTTGATCGACCTGTCGCGCCGCTCCGGCAACAACTAGGGTATTTGCAAGCAATCAGCGGTGCAGAACGTACTGCCCGCTGAACTGCACGGCCGGTTCGTCGCTGCCGGCATTGCTGACGGTAGTCTCCAGCGTCAGCCGCGCCCGCCCACGGCGCTGGTACATCGTCACGAAGCGCGCCCAGCTCTTTTCATCCGGCGCCGCACAGCGGGCCACCGCCGTACCGGTGACCGGCAACGGGTAACTGATCTGCCCCTCCTGGATGACGATATGCCCGTCATCGATGCCCAACTCGCGCAAGCGCAGGTGCAGCCACCCCCAGCCCACCAGTACCGCAGCGCAGTACAAGCTGCCGCCGAACATGGTGCTCTTGTGGTTGACGTTGGCCGCCAGCGGCAGTTGCAGGCGCAGGGTGTACTGCTGCCAGTCGATGACCTCCAGGCCCATTTCCCGCGTGAGGGGGATGTCGCTGTGCAGTATGCCCTGCAGGTACTGGCTGTCGGTGCTCATGGACGGTTGTCCTCCTGGTCGTCGTGCCCGCCGCTGCCGCCGTCAAAACTGAGGCTGTGCTTGCGCAGCTTGTCATGCAAGGTCTTGCGTGGAATGCCCAGAGCCTCGGCCAGGCTGCGCATGGAGCTGTGTGGTTGGCCAAGCTCGGCGGCAATCAGCGAGCGCTCGAACTGCTCGACCTGTTCGCTGAGGTTGCCGGCCACTACCACCGGCGCTGGCGTTGCCGCAGCCGGTGCCTGGCCGTCGAGGGCAAGCTCAAGGCCCAGGGCAAAGCGTTCGGCAGCGTTCTGCAGCTCCCGCACATTGCCAGGCCAGGCGTGGCGCAGCAGCATGGCGCGCTGGGCAGGCTGCAGGGTGTGCGGCGTCAAGCCGTGGCGCTGGCTGGCGGCATCGGCAAAGTGCTGGAACAACACCAGGATGTCGTCACCGCGCTCACGCAGCGGGGGTATGCGCAGCGGCGCCACGTTCAGGCGGTAATACAGGTCGGCGCGGAAGCGCCCCTGGTCGGCGGACTGGCGCAGGTCTTCCTTGGTGGCAGCAATGATGCGGATATCCAGCGGGATCAGCTGGTTGCCGCCCAGGCGCTCGACCACCCGCTCCTGCAACATGCGCAGCAGTTTGACCTGTACATCCAGGCTCATGCTTTCGATTTCATCGAGGAACAGCGTGCCGCCATTGGCGAATTCGAATTTGCCGATGCGCCGCTTCTGCGCGCCGGTGAAGGCGCCAGGCTCGTGGCCGAACAACTCGCTCTCGACCACCGACTCGGCCAGTGCCCCGGCGTTGATCGCCACGAATGGCCCGTCGCGGCGGCTGGACAGGTCGTGCAGGGCGCGGGCCACCACCTCTTTGCCGGCACCGGTCTCACCCAGTATCAGCACATCGGCGCGGGTACCGGCCAAGGCGCCGATCTGTTCGCGCAGGCGCAGCATCGACGGCGACTGGCCCACCAGGCGCGTGGCCAGTTGCTGGCGGTCGCTCAAGGCCAGGCGCAGGCTGCGGTTGTCCAGCACCAGGCGGCGCAGGGCCAGGGCGCGGCGCACGCTGTCGAGCAGGGCGTCGCTGGCAAACGGTTTTTCAAGGAAGTCATAGGCACCGGCGCGCATCGCCTGTACCGCCAACGGCACATCGCCGTGGCCGGTAATCAGCAGCACCGGCAGCTCGCTGTCGCGCCCGTGCAGTTGCTCCAGCAGTTGCAGGCCATCGATGCCAGGCATGCGGATGTCGCTGACCACCACACCAGGCCAGTCGGCTTCGATACGCTCGGCCAGGCCTTGGGCATCGGCCAGCGCCACCACCTTGAGCCCGGCAAGGTCCAAGGTCTGGCTCAGTGCCTGGCGCAGGTGGGGGTCGTCGTCGACCAGAATGACCTGGGCTTGGCTGTCGATCAGTGTCTCGGGGGTCATGCCGAGGGGTCCTCCGAATTGGGCAGGGTAGCGCCGGGTGCGGCCACGCGCAGTTGCAGGGTAAGCAAGGCGCCGCCTTCAGGGTGGTTGGCCAGCAGCAGTTCACCGCCCAGCGCGCGCATCAGGCTTTCGCAGATGGCCAGCCCCAGGCCCAGGCCCTGGGTGCGGGTCTTGGTGGTGAAGAACGGCTCCTTGGCATGCTCCAGCGCCTGGCGGCTGAAGCCAGGGCCGTTGTCGCGGATGTACAGGTAGACGTAGCCATCGCGCTGTTCGGCACTCAGCCACAGACGGCGCGGGTTGGCCTTTTCGGTCAGGGCGTCGAGGGCGTTGGCCAGCAAGTTGCCCAGTACCTGGCGCAGGCGGGTTTCGCCGGCCTGTACCCACAACGTGGCCTCTGGCAGGTCGCGGATCAGCTCTACAGCCATCGCGCGGCGGCGCTTGGCCAGCAAGGCCAGGGCATCGTCCAGTGCCGGCTGCAGGGCCACGCTCTCCGGGGCGTGGCGGTCGCGGCGGGCGAAGGCGCGCAGGTGGGCGATGATCGAGGCCATGCGCCCGGTCAGTTCACCGATCAGCTTGAGGTTGCCGCGGGCGTCGTCGGTGCGTTGATGGTCAAGCAGAATCTCGGCGTTCTCGGCGTAACTGCGAATGGCTGCCAGCGGCTGGTTGAGTTCGTGGCTGATGCTCGCCGACATGGTGCCCAGCACCGACAGCTTGCCGGCCTGGACCAGTTCGTCCTGGGCCCGCACGGCTTCCTGCTGGGCATTTTCACGTTCCAGCACGGCACTTTTGAGGCGGGTATTGAGGCCTTCGAGGTCGGCGGTACGCTCGGCCACGCGCTTCTCCAGCTCTTGGCGGCCACGGGCCTCGAAGTCGATGCGGTCGATGTAGTGGCGCCGCCGCTGCATCACCAGGCCGGCCAGCAGCATCATCACCAGCAGCGTGCCGGCGCCGATGGCCATCACTGTCTGCACCGAGCGGTCGACCAGCATGCGTGGCGCGAGGATGCTGACTTGCCAGCCGGTTTCCTTGATGTCGCGGGTCTGGGTGATCCACGCATCCTGGCTGAGCTGCAGCGGTTGCGGGGCCTGGGTCGGGTACGGCTGGATGGCGATGATCGCCTGGCGCTCGGCCTCGGTCAGCGCGCGGGTGGCACGGAAGCGCCAGTCGGGCCGTGAGGTCAGGATCACCACGCCGTTATGGTCGGTCAGCAACAGTTGCTCTGGGGTGCGGCCCCAGAGGGTTTCGGTGTGGTCCAGGTCGACCTTGACCACCAGCACGCCAACGATGCGCTCGCGGTCCCGCACCGCTGCGGCGAAGAAGTAGCCACGCTTGGCCGAGGTGGTGCCCTGGCCGAAGAAACGCCCCAGGTGGCCGGCCATGGCCTCGTTGAAGTAAGGGCGGAAGGCGAAGTTGCGGCCGACGAAACTGTCGTGCTTGTCCCAGTTGGAGGCGGCCAGGGTGTTGCCGCTGACGTCCATCAGGTACATGACCTCGGCACCGGTCTGCTGGACGATGTTCTTTAGCAGGCGGTTGGCGTTGGTCACCGCTTCCAGGCGGAACGGGTCGGCCAGCACGCCGCGCAGGGCCGGCAGGTCGCCGAGGATCTGCGGCAGGGTTTCGTAGCGGTGCAGGGTGCCGAGCAGGTTGGCGACGTACAGGTCGAGGGTCTGGCGGTTCTGTGAGGCCAGTTCTTCCTGGTAGTAGCGCTCGGCCAGGTGATGCAGCGGCCACAGCAGCGGGGCCAGGCACAGGGCCAGCAGGGCCAGGCTGCGCCAGCGGGGACGGCGTGGGGGCGTGGGTTTTGCAATCATCACGTAAGTGCGCCAGAAAAGTCTGACGCAATTATGCGCTACTTGAGGCAGTCGATCAGCGCCTGCTGCCAGTGCGGCAGGCGGATGTGCCATTCGTGGGCCAGGCGTGAGCAGTCCAGGCGTGAGTTGAGCGGCCTGCGGGCCGGCGTGGGGTAGTCACTGGACGGGATTGGCAGCAGTTCGGCGCAGGGCAGGCCTTGGGCCTTGAGTTGCTCGGCGATGGCCTGGGCGAAGCCGAACCAGGACGTCTCGCCTTGCGCGGTGAGGTGGTAGGTGCCCCAGGCGCCCGCCTGGCCGGCCTGCCAACGTTCGACCAATACACGGGTGCTGGCGGCAATGCTAGCGGCCCAGGTCGGTGCGCCGATCTGGTCGTCGACAATGCGCAGTTGAGGCTTCTCTTGCAGCAGGCGCTGCAGGGTCAGCAGAAAGTTGCGCCCGTACAGCGAATAGACCCAGCTGGTGCGCAGGATCAGGTGCTGGCCGGCCACTGCGGCAATCGCCTGCTCGCCTGCAAGTTTGCTTTGGCCGTAGACCCCCAGGGGGTTGGGGGCGTCTTGTTCGGTGTAGGGCGTAGCCTTGTTGCCGTCGAAGACGTAGTCGGTGGAGTAGTGGATAAGCGGCGCGCCAAGCCGTGCCGCTTCTTCGGCAAGCACACCAGGGCCGTGGGCATTGATCGCAAAGGCGCGCTCTGGCTCGTGCTCGGCCTGGTCGACCGCCGTGTAGGCACCCGCATTGATGATCAGGTCGGGGGCCAGCTGGCGCAGCGGGCCACGCAGGGCCTCGGGCTGGGCCAGGTCCAGTTGCTCGCGCCCGAGCACGTGAAGCTCGCCAAGGCCGACCAGCTGCGTCTTCAGCGCCTGGGCTACCTGGCCGTTACGGCCACATACGACAATTTTCATGGCAGCAGTTGCGCCTCACTCAGCGGTACGCCGACCTTGTCCTTTTCCGACAGCACCGGCGGCCCTTCGAGTTGCCAGTCGATGGCCAGCTGCGCGTCGTCCCAGCGGATGCAACGGTCGGCGCCTGGGTTGTAGTAGTCGGTGGTCTTGTAGAGGAACTCGGCGGTTTCGCTGACCACCGCAAAACCGTGGGCAAAGCCAGGCGGAATCCACAATTGGCGATGATTGTCGGCCGACAGGTGCACGGCAACCCATTGGCCGAAAGTTGGCGAGCTCTTGCGCACATCCACGGCAATATCGCGGATCTCGCCCTGTACCACGCGCACCAGTTTGCCTTGGGTGTTTTCCACCTGATAGTGCAGGCCGCGCAACACGCCCTTGAGGGAGCGGGAGTGGTTGTCCTGGACGAAGTCCACGGCAACGCCGGTCTGCTTGGCAAACTCACGGGCGTTGAAGGCTTCGAAGAAGAAGCCTCGGCTGTCACCGTATACCGTCGGTTCGATGATCAGTACATCAGGGATCTCGGTGGGGATGATGTTCATGCAGACTCGTTAGCCAGTTTGCCCAGGTACTGACCGTAACCGGTCTTTTTGAGTTTTTCAGCCTTGGCCAGCAACTGGTCACGGGTGATCCAGCCCTTGTTGAAGGCGATTTCTTCCAGGCAGGCCACCTTCAGCCCCTGGCGGTTCTCGATGGTCTGCACATATTGCGAGGCATCCAGCAGGCTCTCGTGAGTCCCGGTATCGAGCCAGGCAAAGCCGCGGCCAAAGCGCTCCACGCGCAGGTCGCCGCGCTTGAGGTAGGCATTGGTGACATCGGTGATTTCAAGTTCGCCCCGCTCGGAGGGGCGGATGCCCTTGGCAATTTCGATCACGTCGTTGTCGTAGAAGTACAGGCCCGTCACCGCATAGCTGGACTTGGGCTTGAGGGGCTTTTCTTCGATGGACAGGGCGTTGCCTTGCTCGTCGAACTCGACCACGCCGAAGCGTTCCGGGTCCTTGACCCAGTAGCCGAAAACGGTGGCCCCGCTCGGGTGGTTGACCGCGCGCTGCAACTGTTCGGTGAAGCTCTGGCCGTGGAAGATGTTGTCGCCAAGAATGAGGCACACCGAGTCATCGCCGATGAACTGCTCGCCGATCAGAAATGCCTGGGCCAGGCCATCGGGTGAGGGCTGCTCGGCATAGTTGATGTGGATGCCGAACTGGCTGCCGTCGCCGAACAGCTGGCGATACTGGGGCAGGTCCTGAGGTGTCGAGATCAGCAGGATTTCGCGGATATCGGCGAGCATCAGCACCGAAATCGGGTAGTAGATCATCGGTTTGTCGTAAATCGGCAGCAGTTGCTTGGAGACCCCAAGGGTGATGGGGTGCAGGCGTGTGCCGGATCCTCCGGCCAGGACGATGCCCTTGGTCATGCAATGAGCTCCTTGATGTCGGTATTGCCCAGGCGTTCACCCTGGTAGCTGCCATCCTGGACATGACGGCACCATTGCAGGTTGTCCAGGTACCACTGCACCGTCTTGCGCAGCCCGCTGGCGAAGGTTTCTTGCGGTACCCAGCCCAGTTCCCGTTCGATCTTGCTGGCATCGATGGCATAGCGCAGGTCGTGGCCGGGGCGGTCCTGGACGTAGCTGATCAGGTCTGCATAGCGGGCCACGCCTTGCGGGTGCTGCGGCGCCAGCTCTTCGAGCAGGGCGCAGATGGCGTGCACCACGTCGAGGTTCTTCTGCTCGTTGTGGCCACCGATATTGTACGTTTCGCCGACCTGTCCGTGGCTCACTACTTCAAGCAACGCCCGCGCGTGGTCTTCGACGAACAGCCAGTCACGCACTTGCTGGCCATTGCCATACACCGGCAGTGGCTTGCCGGCCAAGGCATTGAGGATCATCAGCGGGATCAGCTTTTCGGGGAAATGGTAAGGGCCGTAGTTGTTCGAGCAGTTAGTGATCAGCACCGGCAGCCCGTAGGTGCGGTGCC
Source organism: Pseudomonas sp. 39004 (assembly GCF_028682155.1). Classification (NCBI taxonomy): domain Bacteria; kingdom Pseudomonadati; phylum Pseudomonadota; class Gammaproteobacteria; order Pseudomonadales; family Pseudomonadaceae; genus Pseudomonas; species Pseudomonas sp. 39004. The sequence continues at coordinate 14,401 of NZ_JANIAG010000046.1, read as the reverse complement.
AGGCGCGCACCAGGTGGTCCGAGGCGGCCTTGCTCGCCGAATAGGGTGAGCTGGGCGCATACGGCGTGGTCTCGTGGAACAGGTCGTTGGCGCCATGCAGGTCGCCATAGACTTCGTCGGTGGAGATATGGTGAAAACGGAACGCACGGCGCTGCTCGGCCGGCAGTTGGCTCCACCAGGCGCGGGTGGCTTCGAGCAGGGCGTAAGTGCCGACGATGTTGGTCTGGATGAACGCGGCCGGGCCGTCGATCGACCGGTCCACATGGGATTCGGCTGCCAGGTGCATGATCGCCCCAGGCTGAAAGCGTTCGAGCACGGCGCTGACGGTTGCCGAGTCGGCGATATCGGCCTGGACGAATTCGTATCGGGTGTTGTTGGCGATGCTCTGCAGCGATTCGAGGTTGCCGGCGTAGGTCAGCTTGTCGAGGTTGAGCACTTCGTGTTCGGTGTTGTCGATCAGGTGGCGGACCAGCGCCGAGCCAATGAAGCCGGCGCCGCCTGTGACGAGTATGCGCATCTCAAGTGGCCTCTGGAAAACCAAGTTCTATGGCATGCAGCCTAGCTCGTCGGCTAGGGTGGTGGCAGACAAATATCATGGGTTTGGCGGGAAGGCTTAGGGTTATTTCGATTGATATCGGCATAATTGATTGAATGGTTTGATCAGGCAGGTTTTTTTGCTTTTAATGCCGATATATATCGGTTATAAATTTGCGATAGCCGGGGGCGCTTTGCGCCCCGTCGCGACGCAAGGCCGCTCCTACACACACACACACACACACACACACTACCAACGCCCCAGTGCACATCGGCTCAGGGCCTACGCAGAGGTTAACCATGAAAACCCTCAACTCCACCCCCCGTGCCGACGGCTTCCACATGCCCGCTGAATGGGCGCCGCAGACTCAGGTCTGGATGGTCTGGCCGGAGCGTTCGGACAACTGGCGCCTGGGTGGCAAACCGGCGCAGGCTGCGCATGTGACGCTGGCCAAGGCCATCGCCCGCTTCGAGCCGGTGACCGTGGGGGTTTCCGCTGGCCAGTACGAAAACGCCCGTCACCAACTCGACCTGCCGAACATCCGCGTGGTGGAAATCAGCAATGACGATGCCTGGGTGCGCGACACCGGCCCAACCTTCGTCATCAACGACCACGGCGAAGTGCGCGGTGTGGACTGGGGCTTCAATGCCTGGGGCGGTTTCGAGGGCGGCCTCTACGCGCCCTGGAACCGTGACGAGGAACTGGCCGCCAAGGTACTGGAAATGGAGCGCTGCCAGCGCTACCAGACCGAGGGCTTCGTGCTGGAAGGTGGCTCGATCCACGTGGACGGCGAAGGCACCGTGATCACCACCGAGGAATGCCTGCTCAACCGCAACCGCAACCCGCACCTGGGCCGCGAACAGATCGAGGCGGTGCTACGCGAGCACCTGGCGGTCGACACCGTGGTCTGGCTGCCGGACGGCCTGTACAACGACGAAACCGACGGCCATGTCGACAACTTCTGCTGTTACGTGCGCCCAGGTGAAGTGTTACTGGCCTGGACCGATGATTCCAACGACCCCAACTACGCACGCTGCCACGCCGCGCTGGAGGTGCTGAAAAACACCCGCGATGCCAAAGGCCGTGAGTTCGTGGTGCACAAGATGCCGATTCCGGGCCCGCTGTATGCCACCGCCGAAGAATGTGACGGTGTCGACCAGGTGGCCGGCAGCCAGGAGCGCGACCCGTCGGTACGCCTGGCCGGCTCGTATGTGAACTTCCTGATCGTCAACGGCGGCATTATCGCGCCAAGCTTCGATGACCCTGCAGATGCCCAGGCCAGGGCCATCCTGGCCAAGATCTTCCCGGACCATGAAGTGGTGATGATCCCTGGCCGTGAACTGCTGCTGGGCGGGGGCAATATCCATTGCCTGACCCAGCAGCAACCCGCTCCGGTCAAGCGTTGAAACCACGTTGAACGAAGAGGCCCGTCATCTGACGGGCCTTTTATTTCCAGGCGACGTCCGGCGCCGCGAATGGCATATGTTTTGTATTGTTTTTCAAAGAGATAGCTCGGCCTGGTCGGGCTCGTGGATCTGTAACAATACCTACGTAGATTAGCCGCTCACGGGCAAGGGAGTACGTGTGGAAATGAACGCAGCAAGTGAGTCGGCTTTGTGCCCATCGGCAGTGAATCATCAATCGCTCAGGGTTCTGGCGCAGTGGTTGAAGCACTATGGAAGCAAACCGGTCAGGACGACCGACCCACGACGTCTGCTTGCCGGGCGATACCCCCAAGGGCTGATCAGTGAAGCGGAGATGCAAGCGCTGATGGCGGTGTGGTACTGACCGTATCGGGCTAGCCTGCACCGGCCCTGACACCGGTGCAGGCAGTAACATCAGAAGCGGTAAGTGCTTGTCACCACCAGGCTGCGCGGGTCACCCGGTTGAATCTGCGCGGCGCTGGTCGCCGAGCTGTAGTAGGTCTTGTCGGCAATGTTGTTCAACGCCGCGCGCACATCCCAATCGTGCGTGCGGTAGCCGGCGAGCGCATCCCAGCGGCCATACCCCGGCATCACCGTGGTGTTCTGGTTGTCGGCATAACGGTCACCCACCAGCGTCAACCCCGTCTCGGCGTACCAGCCCAGCTCCGGCTTCCAGGTCACGAACAGGCTGGCGTTGCGCTTGGCCACGTCGTTGATGCGGTTGCCTTCCTGGTTGTTGTTGTCCTTGACGATGGTTGCATCCTGCAGGCCGATGCCCCCGCGCACGTACCAGTTGCCGACGATGTTGCCGGTAGCGGTCAGCTCGATGCCGCGCGAGCGTTGCAAGCCGGTGAGCACAATGATTTCCGGGTTGTTGGCGTCACGCGTGCGGCGGTTGTACAGCTCAAGTTCATACACTGCGAGGGTGGTGGTCAGGCGCTGGTCGAGCCAGTCGCTCTTGACCCCGATTTCCTTCTGCCGGGTCATCTCTGGCCCGGTGTCGTTGGTGTTGCCCGGCGCGCCCGGGGTGATGCCGATCAGGCCACCGCCCACGGGCGAGAAGGTCTTGCTCCACGACGCATAGAACGAGTGATCACGCCACGGCGTATAGACCACACCCAAGCGTGGGCTGGTGGTGTTGCTGTCCTGTGGCTCGGAAATACCCTTGATCTTGTTGGTGGTTTCCACCTCGAACTGGTCGAAGCGCACGCCCGCGAGGATCTGCCACTGATCGTTCAGGCGGACCTGGTCCTGAAGGTACAGGCCACGGCTTTCGACCACGGTGTGGTTGTTGCTCGACACCAGCAGCGGCCCATTGTGCTGCAGGTTGCGGTTGGGGTTGCTCACGTCCAGGCTCGGCACCGTACCCGTCGGGGCGGTGTACAGGGTCGGGTCACGCCGTTGGCTGCCGAACTCCAGGCCCACCAGCAGTTTGTGCTCCAGCCCCAGGGTGTTGAAGTCGCCCTCGGCTTCCAGGTTGTTGAACAGGTTGCGGGTGTTCAGGTCTTGCTGCCAGCGCTGGCGGGTGACGGTATTGTTGCCGGCGTTGTAGCCCGTGGCGTAGGTGTTGTCGAACTCGCTGTCGAGCTTGAACAGGCCAAGGGTGTGGCGCAGTTGCCAGGTTTCGTTGAGCTGGTAGTTCAACCGCGAGCGCAGCGACTGGGCGCGATCGTCGATGTAGTCGCGCTGGGTATCGCCATAGGTGGTGCTGCGGCTTACGTCTGCCGGGCGGCCGTTGACGCCAGGGATGCCGCGGTCGGGCGTGCGGTTGTAGCGGCTGTATTCGTATTGCACCAGCCAGTTCAGGTCCGGCGTCAGCTGCCAGCTCATCGAGGGCGCGAACAGTTGGCGGCTGCCATCGATGCCATCGCGGAAGCTGTTGCTGTCCTCGTTGCCCAGGTTCAGGCGCAGGCTGATGGTGTCGCTGGGGTCGGCACTCAGGTCGGCGTACAGGCTGCGCAGGTCTTGGCTGCCGCCTTGTGCCTCGATGCTCGAACGGCGGCCGTGCTCGGGCGCCTTGCTGACGCGGTTGACGATGCCACCCTGGCTGCCACGGCCATACAACACTGCGGCCGGCCCTTTGAGCACTTCGACACGCTCGATGTTGTTGAGGTCGCGGATGTACTGGCTGTCATCGCGAACACCGTCCAGATAGAAGTCGTTGCTGGCGTCGAAGCCGCGGATGCGCACGCTGTCGAAGCGGGTGTCGGCGCCGCTGCTGACGTTGGGGATACCCTCGAGTGCCTTGCCCAAGGTGTTGCTGCCGTAGTCCAGCACGTTGGCGGTTTTCACCGTGTCGATGGCCTGGGGTACATAGCGCACCGGCGTCGAGGTGCGCGTCGCGGTACTCACCTCCTTGACCCGCGGGTTGTCCTGTTCACGCTCGCTTTCGGCGGTGACCGACAGTTCCGGCAGGGTAGTGGTGGTGGCGTTGGCGAGGCTGGCGCTGAACAGCACCGACAGGCCCAGCGACAGGGGGGAAAGGCGACAAGGTACAAGCATGGACACATCCGGACCGAGGCAGGTGAAAATAAGGTGCGAATGGTAATGCTTGCTATTTACTGTTGCTTGAGTATTTGTAAAGGGTTGTCTTTACATATGTATCACTTTGTAACTATGCACTTTGTATAATCGCCCGGCCAAGATTGTTCCCACGACGTCAGGTGACTTACCTGACAAGAGAAAAATTGCCCACCGATAGCGCGAACAGGCATGGAAATGCACCAGACCTGCCAGTTATTTTGGTTATATCAACCTGCATTTCACGATTTTTTGACATTTGTAATCGCACACCGCTAGGATTCGGCCAACGCCTGCTGGCCATGACATGGCCATGCTGCTGTTAAAGGCCACCGTGCGATTGCCGGCAAGCCTTCCAGTTTGGATCCGCATAGCGTCGAACCTACGAAGGGGCGTTGGTTCCTGGCGTCATATTGCAGAGCGTTTTTGATTAAGAAATAAGGAAAATAACATGTTGAAAACCAGGATCAGCCTGGTCGCCTTGGCGATGATCGCCGCGACCCAGGCACAGGCCAATGAGCAGGCCGACAGCAAGGGCTTCATCGAAGACAGCCACGCCAATGTGCTGCTGCGCAACGCCTACATCAACCGTGACAAGAAGCACGGTACCGATGACCAGATCGAATGGGGCCAAGGCGTCATCGCCAACTTCTCCTCCGGTTTCACCCAGGGCACCGTCGGTGTCGGCGTCGACGCATTCGGCCTGTATGCCGTGCGTCTGGACGGCGGCAAGGGCCACAACGGTGGTGGCGGCGTCGACTTCTTCAAACCGCACGAAACCACCAATGCCGAGGGCAACGCCAGCTCGCCGCATAACCTGGCCCGTGGCGGCGCTGCCGTGAAATTCCGCATCTCCAACACCGTGCTGAAGTACGGTGACCAGATGCCGGCACTGCCTGTGCTGCAGTACGACGATGCGCGTCTGCTGCCAGAAAGCTTCACCGGCACCTTGCTCACCTCGAAAGAGATCGAGGGCCTGGAGCTGAACGCCGGTCGTTTCACCCAGGAAGCGCGCAAGAGCGCCGAGCGTCGTGACGGTGGTGGCCTGAAGTCGATCAACGTCTTCGGCGGTAGCTACAAGTTCACCGACAACTTCACCGCTTCGCTGTACACCGCAGACAACGAAGACGTGATGAAGAAGCACTACCTGGGCTTGAACTACGTCTTCCCGATCGCCAGCGACCAGTCGCTGACCCTGGACTTCAACGGCTACAAGTCGGACATCGACAAGCAGTACGTACAGGCCGCTGGCCTGAACGGCGACTCCAACACCATCTGGAGCCTGGCTGCCACTTACGCGTACGGTGCCCACTCGTTCACCCTCGCGCATCAGCGCAGCACCGGCAGCACCGGCTACAACTACGGCTTCTACCAGAACGCCGGTGGCGTGGGTGACGGTGGTTCGACCATCTACCTGGCCAACTCGTACTGGTCCGACTTCAACGCCGAAGACGAGCGCTCCTGGCAGCTGGGCTACGGCCTGGACTTCGGCGCCTATGGCGTTCCGGGCCTGACCTACAAGCTGGCCTACGTGGTGGGTGACAACATCAACACCCGCAACGTCGCCAACCCGCAAGGTTTCGGTGAAGGTAAAGAGCGCGAGATCTTCAACCAGATCCGCTACGTGGTTCAGGACGGCCCGGCCAAGGACCTGTCGATCAAGCTGCGTAGCTCGTTCGTGCGTACCAACAATGCGGTACAGCAGAACGGCTACAACGACGACGGCAACGAAGTCCGCGTATTCGTCGAGTACCCGATCAGCATCTTCTGATCTGATCCCGCTGGGGCTGCTTTGCAGCCCCAGTTGTTCAAGCCGGCGCTGTTTCTTTGCGGCGTATAGCCGGCGCTGCCGCCACCCCTGCAACTTCCCCCGTCTCCGGTGCAAAGCTGTCGCTACGCGCCATCCGCCACATCCGCGCATAAAACTCGCTTTCAATCGAGCCACTGAGCAATTCGCCAGGCTTGAGAAACGTATGCAAATCCGAGAACAAGCCGATTTCACTGGCGCTGACACGCCGTGCCAGGTGCTTGGGCTTGAGTTCGCTTGGGTGCTCCAGCCCTGCGGCCGCCAGCATCTCAGCCAAGGTGTGCAGCGTGTTGCGGTGAAAGCTGGCCACGCGCTGGGCCTTGTCCGGTACCACCAATGCGCGCTGGCGTAACGGGTCTTGGGTGGCAACCCCGGTCGGGCACTTGTTGGTGTGGCAGCTTTGCGACTGGATGCAGCCGATGGCGAACATGAAGCCGCGCGCCGAATTCACCCAGTCGGCACCAATGGCCAGCACGCTGGCGATATCGAAGGCGCTGACGATCTTGCCCGCTGCGCCAATACGGATGCTAGCGCGCAGGTTCAGGCCGACCAAAGTGTTGTGCACGAACATCAGCCCTTCGCGCATGGGCACGCCCATGTTGTCGCTGAACTCGCGTGGTGCCGCGCCGGTGCCGCCTTCCTTGCCGTCGACGACGATGAAGTCGGGGGTGATGCCGGTGGCCAGCATGGCTTTGGCAATGCCCATGAACTCCCACGGGTGCCCCAGGCAGAACTTGAAGCCCACCGGCTTGCCGCCCGACAGTTCGCGCAGGCTGGCAACGAACTTGAGCAATTCGACTGGCGTGCGGAAGGCGCTGTGCGCAGCCGGGGAGATGCAGTCCTGGCCTTCGCGCACGCCCCGGGTCACGGCGATTTCCGGGCTCACCTTGTGCCCTGGCAGGATGCCGCCGTGGCCGGGTTTGGCGCCCTGGCTGAGCTTGATCTCGATCATTTTCACTTGCGCCGAACGCGCTTGCTCGGCGAAACGTTGCGGGTCGAAACGGCCCTCTTCGGTACGGCAGCCAAAGTAACCGCTGCCGATCTCCCAGATCAGGTCGCCACCATGTTCGCGGTGGTAAGGGCTGATGCTGCCTTCACCGGTGTCATGGGCAAAGCGGCCCAGGCGCGCGCCCTGGTTGAGGGCAGCGATGGCGTTGGCGCTGAGGGCGCCGAAACTCATGGCCGAGATGTTGAAAATCGAGGCCGAGTAGGGCAGCCGGCATTGCGGCCCGCCGATGGCGATGCGGAACGAAGCAGGGTCGGGGGTGGCCACCGGCAGCATCGAATGGCTGATGAATTCGAACCCCGGCTTGTAGGCATCGTTGAGTGTGCCAAAGGCTTTTTCGGCGCTTTCATTCTTCGCCCGGGCGTACACCAGCGAGCGCTGGGAGCGAGAGAACGGCAGCTTGTCGTCGTCGCCTTCGATCAAGTATTGGCGGATTTCTGGGCGGATAGTTTCGATCAGGTAGCGGATGTTGCCCAGGATCGGATAGTTGCGCCGCACCGCATGGTGGCTCTGACGCAGGTCATTGAGGCCGACCAGGCTGAGCAGGGCGGTGAGCACGGTGAACGGCCAGAGCCAGGCATGTTGGGGCAGTAGCGGCAGGCTGGCGAAAGTGAACAGCAGGCAGGTGACGAGGCAGGCGTAGCGGCTGGGCAGTGAGTGTTTCATGGGTCCATCGCAGGCAGGATGACCGGGCCTAGGATAGGCAAAGGCAGGCTGCGGAAAACCTGGTGAATCGGTAAAAGACTGTTACCTGATCGCAGGTTTGCGCTATCTGTTGCACTGTAGGGCAGGTTATTCGGGCAACCGCACACTGGCCCGCAAGCCGCCGCCGTCGCGGTTGTACAGCAGCAACTCGCCGCCATGACTGGCCGCGATGCGCTGGGCGATGCTCAACCCCAAGCCATACCCGCCAGACGCCTGATTGCGCGACCCTTCCCCCCGCACGAACGGGTCGGTAACCGTCGCCATCAAGCCGGGTGCAATCCCCGGGCCGCAGTCATCGATGTGGATAAAAACCCCCGTGGCCGCGCGCTCCAACGTGACCGAAACGTCTTTGCCATAGCGCAAGGCATTGACCAGCAGGTTCTGCAGGCACCGCTGCAGCAGCAGGGCATCGACCCGCACGGTGCCAGCCTGGCCCTCAACGGGAAGTGGCTCACTGGCGGTGGCCAAGTCCGCGCACTGGCGCGCCACCAGCCGGTCCAGGTCCACCTGCTGCAGGTTCTGCTGCTCACCGGCGCGCAGGTAGTCGAGCACCTGGCCGATCATGTCGTCCATCTGCGTGATGTTCTGCCGCAGCCGTTCGCGCTGCTCATCGTCTGGCAGGCGCTCCAGGCGCAGGCGCATGCGGGTCAGCGGGGTACGCAAATCGTGGGACACGGCGGCGAGGAAGTAGGCCTTGTCGTTGACCATCGCAATCAACCGTTGCTGCATCGCATTGAAAGCCTGTGCCGCCTGGCGCACTTCCTGCGGCCCATCCAGCGCCAAGGGCGGCTGCTCCAGGTTGCTGCCCAGCCCTCGCGCTGCGTCCGCCAGGCGCTGCAGCGGGCGCAGGCACAAGCGCACGGCCAGCAGGCACACCAGCAGCACGGCGACGATACGCAGGGCATACACCCGCAGCAGGTAGTCGCTGATCAACGCCCAAGCAGACTCGCCACTCCAGCCCTGCAGCTCCTGGCCATCGATGGTCAGCCAATGCCCATCGGCCAGCGGCACTGCAAACTGAATATGCGCTTGGGCCGTGCGCAAGCCGAACAGGCTGCGCCAGACAATCGGCTGGCCCAGTTCGTCAGTCAGTTGCACCTTTATCAGGCGCACGTCCACAGCATGGCCAAGCTCGTACTTGAGGGCCTGGTGCAGCAGCAATTCGATGCGCTTGCGCCCCCTGCGTTCGTCCCCGTCTTGCGCGGGCAAGGCCTCGGCACAGCGCAGCTGATAATGGGCCGGCGCCTGCACCGCACCGGCATGGCAGTCGGCCTTGGCAATCAGGGGCGCGCTGCGGGCGGCGATCAGCCGCACCGGGGCTTCGAGCACCTGCGCGAAACGCACATCGAACCAGATGCTGCTCGACATCAGCTGGATCACCAGCGTGCCGCTGACCATGATCAGCAGCAGTTGGCCAAACAGCGTGCGCGGCCACAGCCGACGGAGCCAGCGCACCTCAGGCATCCGCCTCGCTGCGGGCGAGGCTCAGCAGGTAGCCTTCGTTGCGGATGGTGAGGATCTGCGCGACGGCACCCGGCGCGCGGCGCAGTTGCTGGCGCAGGCGGCTGACGCACATGTCTACCGAGCGGTCATCGGGCAGGTGGTCACGGCCGAACGCACTGCGGGTCAGATGATCGCGCGAAACCACACGGTTGTTGGCTTCAAGCAGCTCACGCAGCACGCGGTAATCGGAGCGGGGCAGGGTCAGTGTCTCGCCGTCCGGGCGGGTGAGCAGGCGCTTCACGTGATCGAGGCGAAAACCGGCAAATTGCTGCGCTTCGACAGCCGGTTTTGCCACCGGTGTATCGAGGCGCTGGGGGCGACGCAGCACGGCCTTGATCCGGGCAATCAGCTCGCGTGGCTCGAAGGGCTTGGCCAGGTAGTCGTCCGCGCCCACTTCCAGGCCAATGATGCGGTCCAGCGTGCTGCCTTTGGCAGACAACATGATCACCGCCAGGCCAGGGGTGGCTTGCAACTGGCGGCACAGGCTCAAGCCATCCTCGCCGGGCAGCATCAGGTCCAGCACCACCAGCTCCACTTTGTGCGCTGCCAGTTGCTCACGCATCTGCTCGCCATCAGCGGCGGCCAGTACGGTGTAACCGGCATCTGTCAGGTAATCACAGAGAAGTTCGCGGATTTCGTCGTCATCGTCGACAACCAGCAGCGTTGTGCTCATTGCTAAAAACACCTGTTCGGTGAGGGCCGGTGGCGCTCGTTACGTTCAATTACATCCCCGTACAAGCCGGGGCTGGAGCCCCAAGGGCGGATCCCTAGAATCGTAACAAAAAATCATCTGCGAATACGAAACCTTCCCAAATGAAACCTCGGAGCATCATGAACGACTTCTCTCCCATCGGCCGAGGCGCAAGTCACCTCACCCCACTCGCCTTCTTCATCGCAGTGGCCATCAGCGGCGGCGCCATGGCTGCCGACAGCAAGCCACTAGAGCTGGATGCCACGCAGATCGAGGACAGCGCGCTGGTGCCTGCCGATGAAGCCGGGCAGCTAGGGTACACGGTCGAGAGCAGCCGCAGTTCAACCGGCCTCAAGCTGACGCCGCGGCAAACGCCGCAGTCGGTGACCACCATTACCCGCCAGCAGATGGACGACCGCGCCATCCACACCATCGAGCAGGCGCTGGAAACCACGCCAGGGGTGACGGCCAGCAAAGCCGAAGTCGGCGGGCGCACCGATTACCGGGCTCGGGGTTATTCGATCAGCAACTGGAAGGTCGATGGCCTGCAGTTTCAGGGTGGCTCCGACTTCAGCGGCGGTGGTAACGCGCTGAACATGGACCTGTACGAGCGCATCGACATCGTGCGTGGCGCCAACGGCCTGCTGGGCGGCACCGGCGACCCCTCGGCCACCGTCAACCTGATCCGCAAGGCCCCGACCAAGACCTTCGGCGGCAGTGCCTACGCGACCTACGGTAGCTGGGACAAACGCCGCCTGGGCGCCGACCTGAACCTGCCATTGTCCGAGGACGGCCGCCTGCGTTCGCGGTTTGTGATGACCCAGCAGGATGCCAACTCGTTCCGCGACAACCAGTCCGAGCGCGCCCGCGCTGCGCTGGCCAACTTCGAATTCGACCTCGACGACGCCACCACTCTGGGTGCCGGTTACCAGTACGAATACAACAAGGTCGTCGGCGGCGGCTGGGGTGCGAATATCCCGATCTGGTACCGCGACGGCAGCAAGACCGACCTGCCGCGCAGCACCAACGTGGTGCCCAGCTGGAGCTTTGGCGAGTACACCACCCGCACGGCATTCGGCTCGCTGGAGCACCGCTTCGACAACGACTGGACGCTGGACCTGAAGGCCGCCCAAAGCACCGCCGAGGCCCTCAACCACCGCGGCCTGGCCAAGGTCAACTCAGCCGGCCGCGGCACCTTCGGCGGCTACTGGGACCAGGACGGCAGCGGCGCCGTGCTCAACGGCCTGCACAGCGCCAGCGACACCACCCAGCAGTCGGCGCAGATCGACCTGTCCGGCCCCTTCCAGCTGTTCGGCCGTACCCATCAGGCGATGGTCGGTTACAACGACAGCCGCACCGTGGCCTGGTCACCGGAATACACCTGCAACATGGTCAGCGACGGCCGCGTCAGTGCTGCGGCGCTGGGTTGCCAGTTCCGCGCCAACAACGGTTTCCCGCTGACCGACTGGCGCAATGGCGTGGATGACGACTACGACATGATCGCCTCGCGCACCGGCCGCCACAGCAAGACCACCACCCGCTTGCAGGGCATGTATGCAGCTACTCGCCTGAGCATCACCGACCCGCTGTCGGTGATCGTCGGCGTGCGCACCAGCAACTACTCCGCAATCACCCGCAGCAATGCCGGCGTGCGCACCAGCCAGGAAGAAAACGGCATCGTCACCCCCTACCTGGGCACGGTGTACGACCTCAACGACACCTACTCGCTGTACGCCAGCTACACCGACATCTTCACCCCGCAGACCGCCGAGACCAGCAGCGGCAGCAAGGTCGAGCCGATTCGCGGGCAAAGCTACGAAACCGGCATCAAGGGTGAATGGTTCGATGGCCGCCTGAATGCCTCGGCGGCGTACTTCCGCACCAAGCAGGAAAACAAGGCCGTGCTGGACGGCGACCTGACCACACCGACCGGTAACGACGCCTACAAGGCTGGCTCTGGCCAGGAAACCGACGGCATCGACCTGGAAATCGCCGGTGCACTGACCCCGAACTGGAACGTGTACGCGGGCTACACCTACCTGCACTTCCGCCGTATCGACAGTGATGGCCGCAGCGACCCGTCGCACCTGTTCAAGGCTTCGACCACGTATCGGCTGTCTGGCCCGCTGGACCGCTTGACCCTTGGCGCAGGGGTTACCGCGCAGAGCAACATTCGCGCGGTATCCAGCCCCGCTGGGCAGCCGAGCAATGGCGTGAGCACGGGTGCTACTGACGTGAACTGGTCGGGGTATGCGATCTGGAATGCCATGGCCAAGTACCAGCTGACTGACGATACGAGTGTCAGCCTCAATGCCAATAACCTGTTCGACAAGCACTACTACACCCGCTACGGGTTCTACGCGGGGGCTATTTATGGGGATCCGCGGAACCTGTCGTTGACGGTGAGTACGGCGTTCTGACGGAGGCACCTGGGGCTGCTGCGCAGCCCATCGTAGGCCAGCGCTGTGCCTGAGGTGTTGCGCGTTTTGTGTAGGAGCTGGCTTGCCTGCGATGGGCCGCAAAGCGGCCCTTTGCGGTCAGTTGGATTGCGCCTGCTGTACCTCGCGAACCGGCTTGTCCAACCGGTCCTCCATACGGTCCCAGTCCCCCCCGAACAACTCCACCGGATGCATAGTGCGATCGGCTCCATTGCCGCAGGCCAGCGCTTTGGCGTGGCAATACAGGTCGCACCCCCAGCAGATGCGTTCAGGGTGGCTGGGGTTGGTCGGGAATTTCTTGGCCATAGCGTCCATTCTCGCAAGTGGGGTGCTGAGCCCAAGCTATGCCTTCCAGCGCTTTCAGCCTTGATTGAAATCAAGGCGCGCTGCGTCTTGCGGTAAGGTATTCAACTTATCGTTTCTGCGTTCGGCATGTGATCGCGAAGATCGGTCCAAGCAGTATCACTGACTGGGGGTGATAGGGGCGCTATCTGACACAAGAAGGAATGCATGAAATGGCATCGATGAAACGTCCCCGCCTGCGGGCGGTTCAGCCTCGGTCGGGCACTGGCCTTGAGCTGACTTTTAGCAATGGGCAGCGGTTTACCCTGGATATGAGCGACGCGCTTAAAGCGTATCCGGGCTTGGCGCCACTGGCTAAGCGCAAAGCGTTCGAAGACGTGACGTTAGGGGATGGAGGCTGGTCTGTGGAATGGCCGGCGCTGGATATTCAGATCGGTGCCGACACCCTACTGCTGGACGCGCTTGCCCAGAACGCCCCGGATGAGAACACCCGGATATTCATTCGCTGGCGGCTGCGGCATCGGATGACGCTCGACCAGGCTGCCGAAGCGCTGGGCGTCAGTGCGCGCAGTATCAGCCGTTACAGTAGCGGTCGTGAAGCGGTACCACGCACACTGGCGTTGGCTTGTCTGGGCTGGGAGACGTTGGAGCAGAAGGCAGCCTGATAGGTCATGCTTGCTCCGCCCTGGGGTAATTGCGCGGCGGGATAGCGAACACACAAACAAAGGCCCACCTTGCGGTGAGGGTCTGGATCGAAAATTAAACTCCAGAGCGGATTGCGAGAATCTTACGGATGTACGCTTTATTTACTGCGGCACTTAAAAAGCCAAAGCAGTGTTAGCACCGTCGGCCAAAACAATGTGTTGAGAACGTCATGAGCGCTGGCCTGCCAGCGCCAGTATCCGAAGCTGGCAATATCGTCTCGCCGATCTACCCATTCGCCAGCACTCGCAATGAGTAAAACAACCAGCCAACCCAAGTATGGCTTGAATCGCTGGGTGCCCACGATCATCGTCAAATAGACCGCCATGCCCAAATAGATATGCAGCGCGTCTTTTGACAGTCCGGTTGCCGCCACAATCGCGAGCTTGATGCTTTGTACGGTTGAGATATCCATGTCAATTTTTCCTCTCTGCGCCAAGGCGTTTTGCCTCGTGCGTGATGCTATGCGGGAAGCTCTAACCCTAAAGCAACATCTATCGTTCCACGCTGCTTGATCGATTCCAAGGGCTGCATGAGGTCATATCGACAGTGCCGCGCGGGACCTCGTAGGTTTTGAGGCAGCTCTCAGGTGCGACATAAGGTACTCCCTTTCTTCGAAGTGACTTTGATCCCCAAACTGAAACGGTTGGAACCCACCAGTTTTTGAAGGAAACCGACGGAACGCCAAAACGAAAAAACCCGCCAGAAGGCGGGTTTTTCGGGTGTTCCAGAGATTTTGAAGGCTTTCTATGGAACCTTGAATGGTG